>JBAUIQ010000417.1:0-1732 GCA_049683075.1 Pacificimonas sp. | reverse complement strand
GTTATTTACTGAGGGAGATGGGAAAATGTTCAATCATGTGATGCTGGGGTCGAACGACCTCGAAAAATCGAAGACATTTTACAAGGCGGTCCTCGGCACGCTCGGCTTCGACGGCGATCCGATGGAGAATGTCACCAGTGAAGGCGTGACACGCCACTTCTACATTCATGACGGCGGCACCTTCGGCGTCTCGCAGCCCATCGATGGCAAGCCTGCCAACGCCGCCAATGGCGCGACCATCGGTTTCAAATGCTCGTCGGCAGAGCAGGTGAAGGCGTTTCACGACGCCGGCGTCGACAATGGCGGCACGTCCATCGAAGATCCGCCGGGCCTGCGCGAGTCCACCATGGGTCCGATGCACCTCAGCTATGTCCGCGATCCCGATGGCAACAAGCTCTGCGCGATCTACCGTCCGTCCTGATTTCGGATCGATAGGTGACCGCCCGCGACCGCACTGAGCCGTCCTTCATCCTGCTCTTCAGCTGCAGGGACAGCATCGGCATCGTCGCGGCGGTTGCCAACGCGCTGGCCGAACATGGCGGCTTCATCCTCGATAGTCAGCAATATGCCGACCTCGAGGCTGGACGTTTCTTCATGCGGGTCGAGTTCGCGCTGGGGGCAGACGGGTCTTCTGAAGCATCTGAATGGCGCGATCGGCTGCGGGAGATCGCGGATCGCTTCGGCTGGGACTGGTCTTTGACCTCCGCGGGCGACCTGCCGACCGCCGTCGTTGCGGTGTCGAAGGGCACGCACTGCCTCAACGACCTTCTTCATCGCCAGCGGACCGGCACGCTCGGCATGAAGGTGTCCGCGGTTGTCTCGAACCACGAGACGTGCCGATCCATCGCCGAATGGCACGACCTGCCGTTCCACCACCTGCCGGTCGACGCCGATAACCGCGACGACCAAGAGGTAGCGATCCGCGCCTTGATGGCGGATGTTGGCGCTCAATATTTGATCCTCGCCCGCTACATGCAGGTACTCACATCAAATATGGCCGCGACGCTCGACGGGCGCTGCATCAATATTCACCACAGCTTCCTACCGGGCTTCAAAGGCGCCAATCCCTATGCGCGGGCGCATGATCGCGGCGTCAAGCTGATCGGCGCAACGGCGCATTTCGTGACGGCGGACCTCGACGAAGGGCCGATCATCGAGCAGGCGGTGGAGCGCGTCGATCACCGGGAAAGTGCCACCGACCTCGCGCGTATCGGCCGAGATATCGAGGCGCAGGTGCTGGCTCGTGCCGTCGACTGGGTCGGCCGCCGCCGTGTGCTAATGAACGGCGCGCGCACCGTAGTGTTTCGCTAGGGAGCCACCAATGGAAACCGTATCGACCTGGAAATCGCACGGCGGCACGCAGGGCGTCTACAAGCACACGTCGGACGCCTGCCGCTGCGACATGACATTCGCCGTCTACGTCCCGCCGCATGAGAAAGGCGCGCAGCTGCCGGTGCTTTGGTATCTGTCCGGCCTCACATGCACGCACGCCAACGTGATGGAGAAGGGCGAGTACCGCCGTGCCTGCGCCGAGCATGGCATTATCCTCATCGCGCCCGACACATCCCCGCGCGGCGACGACGTGCCGGATGAGGACGGCTACGACTTCGGCAAGGGCGCAGGCATGTATCTCGACGCGACCGAAGCGCCATGGGCGACCAATTACAATATGCGAAGCTATATCGAGGACGAACTGCCCGCCCTCGTCGCCGACATCTTCCCGGTCGACATG
>JBAUIQ010000416.1:0-3173 GCA_049683075.1 Pacificimonas sp. | reverse complement strand
GAGATCTTCGAAAGTAGTTCAGGGCTTCGCGTGTCGTGCCCGCGAGCGTGGCAGGTGCACGTGCGTTGGAAATCGGGCGGTGCCGTGCCGCGCGAAGCGACAGGGTCGCACCAGGTGGTCGCCGTGCGAACCTTGCCGCGCGGCACGATCCTCGACAGCGCGGACTTAAAAATCGAGGATAGTTTTAAGACCGCGAAAGGAATGTCGTCGATAGAAGATGCGGTCGGCAGTCGGCTACGCCGCGCGTTGTCAGCGGGCGACATCGTAACGACAGCCGTCCTCGACGTCGCCCCGACTGTGGTCCGCCGGGACGTGATAGATATCGTTTCCACCGGGCCCGGCTTTACGGTCTCAATGGCCGGAACAGCGCGGCAAGACGGCGCGCGCGGCGCGCGCATAACGGTTCGCAACGCATCTTCTGGTCGTGATATCAAAGGCTTCGTGGATGATGCAGGAAAAGTTTCTGTTCGCCGCTAAAGATTTTTAACAATCGGTCGTATCCCCTGTTGTAACGAGAACTTGGAAGTCAGCCCATGAACAGGATGGACGTCACGAAGATCGGCAGTGCGCCTGCGGTTGCGCCCTCGTCGACGGGTACGGCGAATGCGGGGACGAAGGCAGCGGCCGCTGCGCCGACGGCATCGACGCAAACGGGCATGCGAACGGTCGAACTGTCGGCTCTCGCCGTCGAGGCGCTGCGGTCCGATGCGCCCATTGACACGAACCGGGTAGAAGCCATTCGCACCGCCATCGCGGAGGGACGCTATCCCGTCGAGCCTGGCGAGATCGCAAAGGCGATGATCCGGATGGAGTATGGCGACGATGCCGCCTGAAAGCGACGCGCTGAGCGAGCTCGAGAGCGCGATCGAGGATATGATCGCGGCCGCCGAGACGGGGGAACCGGATCAACTGAAAGCCGCGATCGACCGCCAGGAGGCAGCGATCGAAAGAACGACGACAACCGTCCGGGCGGCGGGGCCGGACATGGTGGAGAGACTGAAGGCAACGCGAGCGCGGAATGAGCTGGCAGGCCGAAAGGTCGCCGTCGCGCTGGACGGAGTCCGTCGACGCCGCGCGTCCCTCTCAGCACTGCGGTCCGGCTGTTCGACGACATATGGCGCGGATGGACATATTCGCGCCGCCTAAGACGCCAACGCCATATTGGCACGACCCTTGCTGACCTCTCGCGAAGGAGGTCTGCAATATGACAAGTGCCAGTTTTCCGTCGATCGGGCTTCACCGGTTGCGCCTGCCGACGGGCAGCGCCGCGGCCAGCATGTTGCCGGTCGTCATCCTGGCGCTGATCGCCCTTCTCGTCATTCCGATCCCGCCCACAATGCTGGATCTCTTTTTCATCCTGAACATTGCCGTGTCGCTGCTCGTCCTGATGGTCGCGCTTGGCGCGGCCAAACCGCTCGACTTTTCGAGCTTTCCGACGGTCATCCTGTTCGCAACCTTGCTCCGTCTCGCACTGAATGTCGCGTCGACGCGGGTCGTCCTCGTCGCAGGTCACGAGGGACCGCAGGCGGCGGGTAAGGTCATCGAAGCCTTTGGCGCGTTCCTGATTTCCGGCGACTATATCGTCGGCCTGTTCGTCTTCGCGATCCTTGTCATCATCAACCTCGTCGTCATCACGAAGGGCGCGGGCCGCATCTCCGAGGTCAGCGCGCGCTTCACCCTCGACGCGCTGCCCGGCAAGCAGATGGCCATCGACGCGGATCTCGCCGCAGGTCTTCTGAGCGCCGACGAAGCGAAGGCGCGACGGCAGGAAATTGCCACCGAAGCCGACTTTTACGGCTCGATGGACGGCGCCTCCAAGTTCGTGAAGGGCGACGCGATCGCCGCGCTCCTGGTCCTTTTCATCAACATCGGTGGCGGCCTGATCCTCGGCACGGTGAAGCACGATCTTGCCATGGGAGACGCGGCCGCCACCTATATCACGCTGGCAATCGGCGATGGACTGGTGGCGCAGATCCCATCGCTCCTCCTCTCCATCGCCGCCGCCGCGATCGTCACGCGCGTAAATTCCGGCAGCGCGCTCGAGGGCCAATTGGCAAATGAGTTCGCAAGTCCCGCCGCCTGGATTCCCGTGGCCGCCATCGTCTTCATGCTGGCGATGCTTCCAGGGATGCCGCATTTCCTGCTTCTCGCCTTTGCTCTCGGCTGCGGTACCGTCGCCTATCGTCTATCCCGGTCCAAAGACGCCCCGGCCACGGAAGACGTGGAGCCAATTGCCGACGACACGCCGCGCGAGGCCGACTGGTCCGAAATCGTCGACAACGGCCAATTGCGCGTCGACATCGGCTTTGGGCTTATCGACCTGGTGAATGAGGCGAAGGGCGCGCCGCTCGTCGGACGGATTTCAGGGATTAGGAGACAGCTGTCCATGCGCTTCGGCTTCCTGGTGCCGCGCGTTCACATTCGCGACGACATCGATCTTGCCGCCGGCGCCTATCGCATTTCGATCGGATCGCAGCGGCTGGGCGAATTCGTCCTTCAACCGGGCCGATACCTCGCCATCGAGCCGGCCGATGTGTTCGAGAAGCTGGAGGGTGAGACCGTTGTCGAGCCCGCCTTCGGCCTTCCGGCCATCTGGGTGGACGCGAGCGAGAAGGAGCGCGCGCAGCTCGCCGGGTACACCGTCGTCGACGCCAGCACTGTCTTGGCCACGCACCTCAGCGATATTCTCGGCGCTCGAATGCATCTCCTGTTCGGTCAGGAGGAAGCGAACGAACTCCTGGAGCGGCTGACCGAAGATGCGCCGCTGGTGGCGAAGTCTCTCGTCCCGGACACGGTCAGCCTGCAGGCGCTGACGACCGTTCTGAAACGCTTGCTCGAGGAAGGTGTCGGCCTGACGGATTTCCGCCTGATTGCAGAGACGATCAGCGCCGAGGGCAGCGGGCAGGACAGCCCGGCGCGGCTGGGAGAGCGGGTGCGCCGATCCATGGCGCCGCTCCTCGTTCAGTCCGTTGCGCCCATGACTGAAACGCTCGGCGTCGTGACGCTCGCCGGAGAACTGGAACAGCTTCTTCTCGGGAGTGAGAGCGCCGTTGATCATGAGCGCCTGTCGGTCGAACCGAACCTGGCGCAGGACATCGTTGCGGCCATGACGAAGACGGCGGAGGAACTTGCCGCGGCCGAGCGGAGCTTTGCTGTCGTTACCGCCCCGCGCC
>JBAUIQ010000415.1:0-1610 GCA_049683075.1 Pacificimonas sp. | reverse complement strand
CACATCGTCCGCGACACCCGCTTCTTGCGCGCGGCGGCGGGCGGTGGCGAGCTGTTCGGTGGACAGCGTTACGCCCGTCACTTTCACGCCCGCGACCCGGTTGAGGTAGAGCGCCATTCCGCCCCAGCCGCAGCCGATGTCGAGCACATGCTGGCCCGGTTCGAGCGCCAGTTTCGCCGCGATATGCGCCTTCTTGCGCGCCTGAGCCTCGTCTAGATCGAGCTCGGTGTCGTCGACGCTCGCGTTGGGGAAATAGGCGCAGCTATATTGCCGGTCGCGATCGAGAAAGAGATCGTAGAGCCGGTCGCCGAGATCGTAATGATGCGCGACATTTTTCCGGGACCGGGTCGGGGTGTTCATGGTCGGCAGCGCAGCCTTCACGGCGCGTAACGTCTTTGCGACGGGCGTTCCGGCCAGCGGTTCGCTGCCGCCACGCTCGAACGGCGAATTCATTCGAATGAGCCGAACGAGGTCGCGAATGTCGCCGTTCACTACATCGAGGCGGCCGTCCATGAACGCGAGCGCCGCGCCGAGACGTGGGTGCCGCGCGATGTAACCGGGCGCGCGCTTGTCATTGAAGCGGATGGCGACGTCAGGAAATCCGGCTTCCGCCGCTCCGAACAGCTGCGAAGAGCCGTCGGCGAACATAATATCGAGAGTGCCGCGTTGAATGGCGCGGGAGATGAAGGCGGTGAAGAGGCTCATGACAGCTCCTTCGCTCGGCAGGCTGGGTCAGTTACTTCGCAACGTTGTATGCCAGATCGCGCTCGTCGAGGTTGAAGCCGACGAGAAGCTCGAAGCTCGCTTCGCGAACGGCGTCTCGCACAGCGGGACGGCTCAGGGGATCGAGCGCCGCGTCGGGATCGCCCGGTTTCCGGCGCTTGTCGATTTCCTGATTGATGGCGTCGGGCAGTGATGCGGCGGCTTCCGAGATGTCGGCGCGGGCCGACGCGCTGGCCTCGGCACGCGCGCTGCCCGCCGGGAAACTGAGTGTCACGCCGCCCACATCTTTCGAGACGATCCGGTCGCCCGCGCGCATGACGGTGGAGAAAACCGGCAGGGTCACGCTGCGCGCGGGTCCGGCATTGGTGCGCGTGGCGATCACGTCATAGGTCGCCTGCGAGACGATGCGGCCTTCATTGCTGTAACAGTTCGACCGAAGGTTCGTGATCGTCGCGGTAATGTCGATCGCATCCGCATCGCGGCTGGTGGCGGGCGAAAACAGCGTCGTGTCGCCCGCATATCCCAGCACCGCCACAGCGGGACAGGCACTTCGCGACACACGCAGCGGATTGCTGTTCGCCCCGCAGGCCGCAAGGGTCGTCACGCCGACAAGGCCGAGGGCGATTAGGCGAAAGGATCGGACGGGCGTCATCGGGAAAACTCCGGTTGGGCGGGCGAGCGGCGGTCACTGAACCGGCTGCGATGCCCGCGAGCGACCTATAGGAAGCGGGTTATCAAGCGGCAAGCTTGCCCTTATCTGTCGGACCATGGCCAAAACGACCCCAGTTGCGACGACAGCCGCGACCACATCTACGGTGGCCGGGGATGTCCGTCCCCCGCTGTCGATCTTGATCGCCAACCCGCGCGGCTTTTGCGCGGGCGTCGAC
>JBAUIQ010000414.1:0-9997 GCA_049683075.1 Pacificimonas sp. | reverse complement strand
AGTCCAGGGCGTGCCGAAATAACCTTCGACAATTCCGAGGGGCGGGGTGGCGGTCATCGCGCCCCGCCTAACCGACCGCCGCTAGAAACGCACCCGCGCCGTGAAGGTGGCGGTCAGGGGCAGGGCGGGCTGGATATTGTTGTCGCCATGCGCGCTCGGGAAATAATCCTCATCGAACAAATTCTCGATGTTCGCCTGCAGCGCGATATCCTTCGTCAGGTCGTAATACACCGCCGCATCGACGCGTGTGTAGGACGGCAGCACGACATCGTTGCTCAGCGAGGCGAACTGGTCCGACTGGTGTACAATGCCTGCGCCGAACCCCAAGCGGTCCGTGAAGTCATAGCGCGTGAAGGCGGCGATATGGTGATCCGGCACCTGCTGCAGCGTCGTTCCGGCGGGCGCCCCGCCAACTTCCGACCGGATTTCTCCGTCGAGATAGGTATAGCCCGCATTGACGTGCCAATTCGGAAGGATGTCCCCCGCCAGTTGCAGCTCGGCACCCTGAACCCGGCTGCGCCCTGTCAGGACGACGAGCGTCGGGTCGTTTGGATCGGTCGCACGTCCATTGCGGCGCTCCAGCTCGAAAATAGAGGCAGTGACGAGCAGGTCATCCTTCGGCGCCCATTTGACGCCCGCCTCGATGTTCTCGAATCGCTCCGGCGCGAAGCTGTTCGATGCTGGTGTCAGCACGAGGAACTGATCGCCAGATTGCGGCAGGAAGCTCTCCGCATAGCTGGCATAGATCGACAGCGCCTCGCTTGGCTTCACGATCAGCGCGCCGCGCGGGCTCCAGCGATCGTCGACACGGTTCGCATCGAAATCGTTGATCAGGTCGTCGGTTTCGAGGTCGAACCGCTCGTAACGGACGCCGCCGACGATCGTTACGATGCCGAAATCGGCCTGGTTCTGCACATAGGCTGAGAACACGCTGAGGTCGCTCCGCCGGTCGCGGACCGGGTCGGTGAAGCTTGTCGGCGGCACAAAGATCGTCTCGGCCAGGGGCACGGTCGCGCGCGACGACAACTCGCCATCGACGAGAAACTCGACATTCTCGCGCGAATTCGATGTGTCCTGCGACGTATATTCGACGCCCGCGAGGAACATGCTGTCAAACCCGCCGAGCTGGCCGTCCCAAACCAGATTGCCCTGCAGAATGACATTCTCGCGATCCAGAAAATCGCGATAGCCGGACAGTTCGACCGATGTGCCGTCGGTGCCGCGCGGCAGGACATTGCCATATTGCTTGTCATAATTCGCGTAATGCGCGCTGGCATTGACGCTCAGCGTCGATGTCAATGCCTGATCCACGCGTCCACGCAGGATGTGCACCTTCGCGCGCGCATCATTGACCTCCGGATCACCGAAGAAGGTCTCGTCGAATCCGCGCAGCGGACGTCCGTCGAGGGCCGGGATGCCGCGATCCGTCACGCGCTCGTCATCGTCGTAGGAATAGCCGACGACGATCCGGGTGTCCGGGCCGGGCTGGAACGTCACGGTCGGGCTGATGCCGACGAAGCGACCCTCATATTCGTCGCGGTGGTTGTCGAACTCTTCGTAGGTGCCGTTGACGCGCAGCGCCACGCTGTCGCCGACCGGCGCATTGGCGTCGCCCGCCAGCGCGAAGCCGCCAAACGTGTTCACGCTGCCATTTGCATCGACGAACATATCGTCGACATCTGCCGTCTTCGACACCCGATTGACGACGCCGCCACCGCCGCCGCGACCGAAGAT
This sequence comes from Pacificimonas sp., assembly GCA_049683075.1. GTDB lineage: Bacteria > Pseudomonadota > Alphaproteobacteria > Sphingomonadales > Sphingomonadaceae > Pacificimonas. The sequence goes on along the minus strand of JBAUIQ010000414.1, from coordinate 8,263 downwards.
CAGCGCGTTCGCGCCCTTCAGGATCTCGATCCGCTCGATATTGTAGAGCGACCGATAATATTGCGCGTCATCCCGCAGGCCGTTCAGATAGAAGTCCGCCGTCGATTCCTGCCCGCGAATGAAGATCTCGTCGCGATGACCTTCGCCGGTCTCCAGCGACACGCCCGCCACGAAGCGAAGTGCCTCGTTCAGTTGCCGGAAATTCTGGTCGTCCAGCTGGTCGCGGGTCAGGACCGACAGGGTTTGCGGCGTCTCGATGATGGAGGTCGGCGTCTTCATCGCGGTCGTGCCGTCGATGGACAGGTAATTTTCGCGAATGCCCGTGACCGTGATTGCCTCCGGCGCGTAGCTTGTCGGACCGGTCGGCGCGGTCGCTGCGGCGGCGATGGCACCGCTAGCGACGGCAGGATTGCCACCGGCATCGCTCACCTCGGCGATCGCAATTGTGGGGACCGCCGTGGCAATCAGCGCAGTGGAGGCGAGCAGCCGAAACGTCATGATAGTGCGAGTCGCTTTCAATGATCGAAATATTGATCGTCGCCTATCGCTATTGCGAACAGGTCGCAATCGCAGACTTCAGATTTCTCGACCGTTCATCAAAACGAGGATAGAGACCACGGTCATGACCCGGTTCTTTTCCGCTCTCTTCGCCATGACGCTGCTGTCTTCACCTACCGCTGCTCAAGTCGCCGCCGAAGTGCCTGACGATCCGCGGGACTGGTTCGAAACGCGGACGGCCGAGGCCGCTCCGCATGCGCCAACCCTTTCCGACCTAAGAGACGAAGCGCTGCTGCGTGCACGCTGGTCTGTGACGACGCTTCCGTGTGCAACCGAGCCGACGACGATCCGCCTTTATGGGCTACAGCCTGCAACCGCCGACCGCATGGTGTCGGAGGGTCTGCTCGACGGCGCCTTCACCGGCGGCTGGACATTCTATGGGGAGACCGACTGCGCGGAGACGCCCGTCATCCGCTATCTCTACGTCCGCGAACCGTCGGGTGGTCATATCATGCTCGTCGTGAATCGCGGCGAAAGCCTCGCAACGCCCAGCATGATGCGGATTACATCCGCGGAAGTGGGCGCGGACGTCTACGCATTCGCCGTGGCGCGCCAGCCGGGATGCGAGATCGAAACCGTCAGGATGCGAAACGTCCGCGTTCTCGAAACCGACGGCAACCTTGGACCGCAGATTGCGGGTACGCGCTTCACAGGCGGCTGGTCGGAAATATGGTCGTTCGAGGCCTGTGACCAAAATGTCGAAGCCATCGTTCGCTTCGATGCGGACGGGAAGGGCGGGACGACCGCCCGGACGACCCAGACACGCATCGCGTCGGGCGTCCCGTCCTGAGTAGCGGGCGCGCGTCATGGACCTGATCCTTGCGCATTTGACGGCGGTGGTCGTGACGCTCGGCGTCGTGATGGCGACCAGTCTCCTCCTTCGCCAGCGCCGCGCGCCGCAGGCGTCGATGGCATGGCTCCTTTCGATTTTGCTGCTGCCCTACGTTGCGCTGCCGCTATTTCTGCTCTTCGGCCTGTCGCGCATCGCGTCATCCGACACCGCTCCCGACCCGTCGCCGTCGCAGGTCAGCGCGGAACTTCCACCCGGCCGCACGGCGGCGCTTCTCGCCAGCTACCGTGTCCCGGCGGCCTCCGCAGGGAACGAAGTCGAACTGATCGCGAATGGCGAACAAACCTATGCCCAGCTCATGGCGATGGCCGATCGGGCCGAGCGTTCGATCTGGCTTACAACCTATGTCCTGCGTGACGGTCCCGTTGGCGGTATTGTATTGCAGAAATTGGCCGACAAAGCAGCTCAAGGCCTCGACGTGCGCTTGCTCGTCGACGCCGCAGGATCTTTGTTTTTGAAGGAACGCTCGCTTGCCGCTCTTCGGGCAGCGGGCGGTCACGCCGTGCGCTTCTCTCCCTTGTGGCGACTTCCCTTCCGTGGACGCCCCAACCTCCGCAATCATCGCAAGAACTTCCTGATCGACGAGCGCGAAGTCCTGGCCGGCGGCTTCAACATCGCAGCCGAATATCTCGGGCCGGATCCCGAAGCCGACCGGTGGGAAGATTTTGCGTTTCGTCTCACCGGCCCGGCCGCTCTCGACTTCGCGACCATGTTTCGCGGAGACTGGAGCGATGCGAACGGCGCGCCGTTGCCGGAGGCGCCGGGCCCGTTGCAACGGACGGGGACGTCAACGGTCCAGCTGGTCCCGAGCGGCCCCACCGACGAAGGCGAAGTGCTGTTCGACCTCATCCTTTCGGCGATCTTCGGCGCGTCCGAGCGTCTTTGGATCGTGACGCCTTACTTCATCCCGGACGAGGCCATCGCCCGTGCTCTGGAACTGGCGGCGCGGCGCGGGGTCGATGTCCGCATCCTGGTGCCCGACCGCTCAAATCACCGCATCGCGGATTTCGCGCGGGGTGCCTATCTTCGTGAACTGGCGGCGGCAGGCGTTCGCGTTCTTCGATATCCTACGATGGTGCATGGTAAGGCGATCGTCGCCGACAATATCGCTTTGGTCGGCTCTCCGAACATGGATTTCCGCAGCCTCTTCCTGAACCGGGAATCGACGCTCGTCCTCTATTCGGAGGAGGACGTCACAGCGGTCGCCGATTGGATCAGTGAGCTGACGAGGGCGGCGGACCTCGGCCCGCGCCGGCCTGGCGTCTTTCGCGAACATGTCGAGGGCATCGCCCGCCTGGCGGCCCCCCTCTTATAAGCGAGGGGGCGTCGGCCGCTTTGCAGGCGTAATGCGGGCGACCTTTCGCCACGTCCGGAGCCCGCCATATGTCCATTCCCGCCCTGTTCGACTTAAGCGGTCACGCGGCCGTCATTACTGGCTCCTCGCGTGGCATCGGCAAGGCCATCGCGCACCGCATGGCTGAACATGGCGCGTCCGTCGTCATCTCCAGCCGCAAGATCGACGCCTGTGAAACGGCCGTGGCGGAAATCAACGAGGCCGTCGGCCGCGACGCCGCCATTCCGGTCGCCTGTAATATTTCGTCGAAGGATGACTGCCACGCCCTCATTGACGCGGCGAACACGAAATATGGCAAGGTCGACCACCTCGTCTGCAATGCGGCGTCGAACCCCTATTACGGGCCGCTGGCGGATATCGGCGACGAGCAGTTCACCAAGATCCTGCAGAACAACATCGTCTCAAACCACTGGCTGATCCAGCTCGTCGCGCCGCAGATGAAAGAGCGTAAGGACGGGACGGTAACGGTCGTCTCATCCATCGGTGGGCTCAAGGCCTCGACCGTCATCGGTGCCTATAACATTTCAAAGGCCGCAGACCTGCAGCTCGTCAGGAACTACGCCGCCGAACTCGGCCCCGACAATATCCGCGTCAACGCCATCTGCCCCGGCCTTATCAAGACCGACTTCGCCCGCGCGCTCTGGGAAGACCCCGACACATTGAAGGCCGCCACCGCAGGCTCCACCCTCCGCCGCATCGGCGAACCCGACGAGATCGCCGGCATGGCGGTCTTCCTCGCATCGAAGGCAGGCGCCTTCACCAGTGGCCAGGGCCTCGTCATAGACGGCGGCGCAACGATTACCTAGTCGATCATCGCTTCCAGCGCCGCGACCCGATCCGCCTCCTCGGCGGGTTTGTCGGTCCGCAACCGATTGATCCTTGGAAACCGCATCGCGATCCCGCTCTTGTGCCGCGATGACTGGTGTACGCTGTCGAAGGCGATTTCCAAGACGAACGTCTTCTTCACTTCGCGCACCGGCCCGAAGCGGTTCACCGTGTTCCCGCGCACGAACTTGTCGAGCTGGCGCAGTTCCTCGTCGGTGATCCCGGAATAGGCTTTGCCGACCGGCACCAACTCGCCCTCACCAGCTTCGGCACCGGTCCAACAGCCAAAGGTATAGTCGGAGAAATAAGATGAGCGCCGCCCCGATCCGCGCTGCGCGTACATGATGACGCAATCGGCAACGAGCGGATCGCGTTTCCATTTGTACCAAAGGCCCGTCTTCCGTCCCGCGAGATAGGGGCTGTCGCGCCGCTTCAGCATTAGGCCCTCGATCGCGGCACTACGAGCGCCCGCGCGCACCTCTTCCAAGGCATCGAAGTCGTCTGCCTCGACAACAGCGCTCAGGTCGAACCGGTCATCGGGCAGTCGCGGAACGAACCCCTCCAATCGCTTTCGCCGCTCCGCCCATGGCAGTGACCGCAGATCCTCCGGCCCGTCGAACAATATGTCGTAGGCACGCACGAAGGCGGGCGCCTCCTCCAGCATTTTCTTCGATACCGTTTTTCGCCCCAGTCGCTGTTGCAGCGCGTTAAAGCTGGCGGCCTCTCCCCCTTGCGCATCGCCCTTCACCAGAAGCTCGCCATCGATGACGCCATGTTCGGTGAACGCCGCCGCGACGTCCGGAAAGCTGGCCGTCACATCGTCGCCCGTGCGGCTGAACAGCTTCGTCTGCCCGGCGACATGGTTCAGTTGCACCCGGATGCCGTCCCACTTCCACTCCGCCGCGTAGTCGGCCAGATCAACGCGCAAGTCTTCCAGCGGATGTGCCAGCATGAACGGACGGAAGACGGGCACATCTTCATGCGTCGGCTGCGGCGAGCGGCCCTCGCCCCAAGCGAACAGCTCGGCATAGGGCGGATCGATGCCGTGCCAGACCTCCTCCACCGCATCCAGATCGATGTCGAAGGCCTGCGCCACCGCGGTTTTCGCCAGCCGCGCCGAGACCCCAATCCTCAGCGCGCCCGTCGCCAGCTTGATGAGTGCGAACCGCTCGGTCGGTGTCAGCCGGTCGAGATAGTCCGTCATCGTCGCAGGCGCGTCGGAGCGGGAGAGCGTCGTTAGCGTCTCCACGACGTCCGCCAACCGCACGTCCGCCGGGTCGGGCTTCACGCCGAGTGGCGGCTCCCACAGCAGGCTGACCGTTTCCGCCATGTCGCCGACATAAGAGCGGCTCATCTTGAACAGTACCGGATCGACCCGCTCTTCGGTCAGCCTTTTGATAAGCCCCGCCTTCACCGACGGAAAATCAAGCTCGCCAGTCAACGCCGCCAGCGCATAGCCCCGATCCGGATCGGGCGTCGCCAGCATATAATCCGCGATCAACCGGATCTTCGCGTTGCGCGATCGCGTGTAGACGAGGCGTTCGAGGAGCTCGGCGAAACTCCGCATCGTCGCGGGCTCGCTACTCATCCTCATCCTCGCGCCCCACAAGGCTTAGTGCCCGCGCCTTGATCTGCCGCGTCATGCACCAGTGAAGCAGTGCATCCTCACGCCCATGCGTGACCCATACCTCCTTCGGCGCGATCTCCTCGATCGTCGTTGTCAGCTCGTCCCAGTCCGCATGGTCGGAGAGGATCATCGGCAGTTCGACGTTCCGTTGCCGCGCGCGCTGGCGGATGCGCATCCAGCCTGACGCCATGGCAGTGATCGGGTCGGGCAGCCTGCGGCTCCAGCGGTCGTTTAACGCGCCGGGGGGACAAACGATGATCTTGCCCTTCAGTTCGTCTTTCGGTTTCCCCGTTGCGAGGATCAGCTCACCAAGGTCGACGCCCAGTTCTTGATAAAGCGTGCAGAGCCGTTCCTGCGCGCCGTGGATGTAGATCGGGTCGTCGTGCCCCAGGTTCCGCAAATGCTTGATCACGCGCTGCGCCTTCCCCAGCGCATAGGCTCCGATCAGGACACAGCGTTCTGGATTGGCGTGGAGCGCAGCCAGAGCCTTCTCGACTTCGGCCTCACTGTCTGGATGGCGAAAAACCGGCAGGCCGAACGTCGCCTCGGTGATGAAGATATCGCACGGCACGACCTCGAACGGTTTGCAGGTTGGGTCCGCCCGTCGCTTGTAATCCCCGGAGGCGACGATCCTTTCGCCGCGATAATCCATGATCACCTGAGCAGAGCCCAGGACATGGCCGGCGGGCACGAACCCCACATCGACCTCGCCGATCCGCACCACCTCGCCATGTTCGACCGGCGAGCTTTCCGGATATTCGCCATAGCGCGTTTCCATGATCGCCAGCGTCTCGGGCGTCGCGAACACATGATCGTGGCCGGAGCGCGCATGATCCGCATGGCCGTGTGTGACGACCGCGCGCGGCTGTGGCTCCGACGGGTCGATCCAGAAGTCGCCCGGCTCCACGTAAATGCCGGTGGGGTGCGGCTTGATCCAGTCTCCGAGTGTCGTCATCCGTGTTTATGTAGGACGAAGATCGCTCCGTTTACAGCCTAAGGCGCTACCGCTCCCGGTCGCGCGAAATAGCCGATCACCCGCCAGGCATCCTTCTCATGACCAAGGACGACCGTCTCGACGATGTCGGCTTGGTTCGCATAGTCCGCATCGAATTCCAGCATTTCATATCGGCCTGCGGGCATACCAGGCAGCACGGTCGCGGCCGTTACCGAGCGAAACTGGCGCGAAACGAGCGGGCCCAGCGGGTCGCGAACGGCCTTGGCGGCCGCGGTCCATTGCGCGGAGGTAACTTGCGATGAAAAGACCGTCCCGGCAGCACGCCAGCTTTCCTCATAGTCGCCGTCATCGATCAGGGCGACCCATTCACGAGCGGCCTCTACGCTGTCGGATTTCGATATGTCGGTGCTGGGCATCTCCGAACTCCTGGCGACGGTCGTGGCTCCTGAGGCGGCGGTCATCGACGGCAACTGCGCCAATATGGCGGCGGCGATCATCAGCGACATGATTAGCATCCCTCCTGCAAGCCAGATGAGCCGGACACGATTTCCGGCTTTCCCGTCTGACTGCCCGGAATTTGCCACGCCAACGCCGGTGTCCGCCATCCCAATTTCCTTGTCCGCAGAAAAATCGGGTGTCCACGCTTCCTCCCGGGCCAGCAGTCTGGCGGCCTCGCGACTGCTCGACACACCCAGTTTCCGCCGGGCGGCACGAAGGCGGTCGTTGATAGTGTGTACGGAAAGGTCGAAGTACGCCGCGATCGACTTCGCATCATATCCTCGAACAAGAAGCCGTAGGGTGTCCTTCTCCCGTTCGCTCAGGCTGTTCAGCTTTTGATGCATTGGGTTCCAGTCACCTCCGGCCGAACTCTAAAAACTTCTCCGCGATGATCCATCCCGAATAATTTGTGGCGCAATTTTCAGACAGCTCTCCAAGACGTGTCGTCATGCGCAAACAGCGCCGTGCGCGCGCGCTTGGTTCCGCGGAGCCGGAAGCAGGGGTTCCGCTGGACAGTTGTCGCGCGCTCCCGTTATCCCCGCCGAAACGGGTACTGGGGGCAGTTCACTCATGTGGTCAGGCATCATCGTCTCGGTCGTCCTGGTGACGGCAACGCTCTACATGCACTTCCGGCTGATGCGGGCCTGCGCCCACTTGGTCTTCGAGGACAGCGGGCGGTTTCGCCGACCCGTTCTCCTCGTGATGGCGATCCTCTTCAGCGCGCACGTGCTGCAGGTCGTCATGTACACCTGGGCCTATATGTTCATGGAATCCGTGCTCGGTGCCGGCGCGTTGACCAGTGTACGCGGCGAACGCGATGGCTTCTGGGACATCTTCTACTTTTCCATCGCCAGCTATTCGACGCTTGGGATCGGCGATATCGTGCCGCAGGGGCCGATGCGGATTGTGGCGGGAATCGAGTCCCTGAACGGACTTGTCCTGATCGCGTGGAGCTCCTCCTTTACCTACCTCGCCATGGAGAAAACCTGGGGTAAGGACGGCCTGAAGCCGAGCGAATAACTCAGGCCGGGATCGCCAGCTCGCGTTCCTGATACGCCATTGTCCACTCATCGAGATCGGCGAGCATGATCGACGCCGCCGCCTCAAGTTCCCGCGCCAATTCATCGAGATCGTCGGCGGCTTCGATCCTGGTGACGGCGGCGTCGAGGTCGGCGGCCGTCGCGGCGCTGCGGCTGGCGGCGAGCAGATATTCGCCATGCCCGCGAATGCCGAAAATCGCCGCGCCGATGGCGGGCAGCCCGGCGGTCGTCACGACGAACCAATAGACGTTCGCCTTCGTCCATTCCGGGATCGCCAGATAACCGATGATGAAGATCAGGCAGGCGAGAATGACCGTCCCCATCAGGACATTGCCGACCTGGTGCAGGCGATGGTCGAGATGGTGCATCCGGTGCGCATTGACGCGGTGATACTTGGCTTGCGGCGCCAGCTGCTCTTCGACCACCAGCTTGCCAAGGTCCTTTACCGTCGCCTTGGTCACCATCCCTTCGGGCGGCATCATCCCGCGCCACAGCGCCGCCGCATACCAGCGGGTCCAGCGCGTGCTGCGGTCGCCGCGCGGCGACTGGCTGGTGG
>JBAUIQ010000413.1:0-1865 GCA_049683075.1 Pacificimonas sp. | reverse complement strand
CCTTAGGAATGTCGCTTTCGCTCATCGTTGCATCATGCAAAGCGACGCCGACGTCTGGCCTTGGCGAGACATAAGACATTCTGTGCGAAAGCGGGCGCGTTCCGAATGAAAAAGCATGGCTACAAATTTCTGCTGACCGAGGACAGCGAAGGTCGCTCGTCTCCTCTGCGGTGGATCTCGCGCATTCTCAAGGCCAATGCCATCCCTGTTCGATCGGTTGATCTGACATCGCTCACGCTTCGCCAATGGTCGTCCGAATTGCGGTCCGCCGAGGCGTTGATTTTCATCCGCTATCGCCGCGCGGACGCGGTCTTTCGTCGCCAGATTCATCAAGCCAAGCTGGCTGGCGTAAAAACTGTGCGATATTGGGTCGGGTCGGATGTTCTTTACTGCCAACGGTCGGACGCCTTGCGGAAGGCCGCTGTGGCGCTCGATGCCGCCGTCGATCTCAACGTCGCGGTATCGCCCGAATTGGTCGAAAAACTCCGCGCCCTCGGAGTCGACGCAAAGCTTGTCCCGTCATTCGCATCGATGCCCGATTGCGAAGGCTTGATGCCCGATGTGCTCCCGCGCTCCGTCCTTGCTTACCTTCCTGGCGCACGAGCGGAATTCTACGGAATGACGTCAGTCCGTAGGGCTGCCGAGGCGTTTCCTGATCTGTCGTTCCTGCTGATTGGAGAAGATGCCCCCACCCTTGATGATCTGCCAAATGTCGACACGCTTAGTTGGGTGGAGAACATGGAGGACGTCTGGGCGCGCAGCGGGCTTCTTCTCAGGATGACCGAGCATGATGGCCTTCCGCGGATGATTCTCGAAGCGCTTTACCGATATCGGCAGGTCGTCAGCACCTGTCGCCTGCCGGGCGTGCAGCACGCAGAAGATGACGATACCATGATGGCGGCAATCGCTGCATTCGCGCGAAATCCAGTGCCCAATCTGAACGGACCTGCCGCCGCGAATACACTCTGTGCAGGTGCCGAAGACCGCTTACTGTCCGCTATAGTTTCCATGAATGCTTCGTCAGGACAGCAGCTTTACCATCTTGCGGCAATCACGCGGTTGGAAGCCGAGCGCCTTCTGTCGACCATCCGACAAGGATTTCGTTCAAAACTTTAGTTTGAACTTTTGAAGAAGCGGTCACGCACGGCAACGGCGGCCAACAAAGACCATAGTTCCCACGAAGTCGGGCGCTCTCGTAGCGCCATCGCGGCCGCGCGCGCCGCCTCTTTCTGTTCCCTTGCCGCGACCGCCCGGCGAACCGTCTCGTGTAAGAAATCCGCAGCGAGATCTTCTATTCGAAACGCTGCTCTATGTTTTCGAAACAACGCGTTGCGCGCTTCCAAATTGCGCACAGCATGCCGAGACCGGCGCAGCCCGCCGCCTTCGACGACCTCGCCGTCGTCGATATAATCTACAAAGACTGAGGACACCGCCGCGAACTCAGAAATTGCGGAAGCTCTGATCAGAAAGTCCCAATCCTCGATTGCGCCGAGGTTTTCATCGAACCCGCCGATTTTTCGCGTCAGGGAGGTGCGCACGACGAGGCTGGAAAGCGGGACGAAATTTCGTTTGAGAAGGGCGCGATGAAGGTTTCCGCTCTGGCTTGCGAGCTTAGATTGCGGAGGCAACTCGTTTCGAACATTTCGGACGCCGGTGTAACACAGGCCTGTCTCCAAGGACGCCGTCGTCATGGTCCGTAGCTGTGTTGCCAATTTACCTTCATGCCAGATATCGTCGTCATCTAAGAAGGCGATGAACTGACCACTGCACTCTGCAATCCCGCGATTGCGCGCGCGCGCAACACCCCCATTCTCGGACTGCCGAAAATATTGAAGCCGGCGATCCTCTAGTGCCGCGAGTGCCCC
>JBAUIQ010000412.1:0-3219 GCA_049683075.1 Pacificimonas sp. | reverse complement strand
CCCTTTCCCATCGTGGAGCGGATGCTGGCGTCGAGCATCGGGGACACGCGCTTCGAACCCAAGCCGACCGCGACGTCCGCGGCGCGCTACGCCTATCTGGCGCGCGACCAGGTCAGGAAGCGTCTCGCCATCGCGCGGCGTCGGCGCGCGTCCGGATGGGACTGGTCTTAGCGGCCAACGGGAGGGCGGCGCGCGCACCTTATGCCGGCGCTTCGCAGCCCGCGCCGAGGGTGACCGAACCCTCTTCCCATTCGCCCACGATCGTCGGCGTATCGGCGGGAACGTCGAGCGTGCAGCGACGGATTTCGACGCTCCTGGCGTTCCGGAGGCGGAGGAGCGGCTTTGCCTCGTCCGACTTCGCGATCAGATGGTCGATGACGACCTCGGCGCCGTTCCCCGCCCAGACATGGGCATCGCGGGGCGCTTCGCTCGTGATCGTCTCCGCCCGAACGCCGCCCCAGAAGCGGAAATTCCGGTAGTTTCGTGCTGCGTACAAGTCCTCGAGGACGGCGTTCGCCGCCTTCAGGTCGAAACCGCCATCGGCATTGTCCGTCGAACGAACGCGCGCGATCGTCAACGTATCGACGGCGCGTTCGGCGACGACGCCGTCCCCGCGCGGATAGCCGTCCTCGACGGTCCGGAAGCAGCAAATCTCGCCGTCGTTCAGCAGGATGTCGCTCCCGGTGCGCAGGTTGATGCCGGTGGCGACCTTGTCGCTCGGTCTGGCCGCCATGAAGATATTGAAATTGGAGATGATGGCGCCGTCGACGGTGCCGTCGAGGCGGATCCCCTCTCGCCGGATGTCCATTGCATCGACGCCGACAATGGAGAGGTTCGAAATCTCCGCGTCGCGGCTGGACCAGAGAAAATTGCGGGCGTTCATCACGCGCGCCGGACCGACCTGCACGTTGTCGACCTTGTCCTTGATCTTCAGGACCAGCTGGCCGGGAACAATGACCGTCTGATCTGGGGACCAGCGGTCGCCGGATTGCAACGCAATATCGGCGTGCGCCACGCCACTACTGGCGGCGGCGATGATCCCCGCGAGGAGGACGTTTCGGATCGAAAATCTTGGCATATCTAAAAGGCATTCGGATGAGTGACGACGCGGATGGTCCGCACCAGGATGGCGATGTCGCGCCAGATGGACCAGCCGGACACATATTCAAGGTCCGCCTGTAAACGGCGTGACAAATCCTCGCGTTGATGCGTCGCGCCGCGAAAACCGCGAACCTGGGCGAGGCCGGTGATGCCCGGCTGCAGGCTGTGGCGATGCCAATATTGATCGTCGACGTCCCAGAAATGATCGCCGCCCGCGCGTGATCCGAGCGCGTGTGGACGCGGTCCGACGATGCTCATCGTGCCGTTGAGGACATTGAAGAGCTGCGGCAGCTCGTCGAGGCTGGTGCGCCTCAGGAAGCCGCCAACTCGCGTGACGCGGTCGTCGTCCCTCGCGGTGGAGCGGCCGCCGTCATGGTCGGTCGCTTCGACCCGCATCGAGCGAAACTTCAGGACTTCGAACAGACGGTTGCGGTGGCCCATTCGTTGCTGGCGAAAGAGGATCGGGCCCGGGCTGTCGAGACGGATCGCGACGGCGATCAGGACTAGGAGCGGCAACAGGCAGAGAACGGCCGGCACGGCGATGGCGAGGTCGAACGATCGTTTCAATATGCGATCGCGCAGTGACATCGGGCCGCCGCCGACTACCAGTGTGCGTTCGCCGCCGAACCGGCTGAGGCTGACGGCGCCAAGGTCATCGAACTCCGGCACGATGATCTCCGCCCGGACATTCGCGCTCTTCAGGATGTTCGCCCAGGCGGCGCGGTCCGCGGCGCGGCACATGACGACGGCGCGGTCGAACTCGTCGAGGCGTTCGGCGAGGCGGTTCAGCATCATGGGGTCACGGCGATTCGCCACAAGACCCTCCTGATGCGCGTCAATGCGGGTGAAGGTGCCCGCGGTTTTCCCGGTGATACGACGGGGAATTTCTTCGCCCTTCAGATCGACGAGGAGCGCCTGCGGGACCAATGCGCCCCCATATCGTTTCACGATGGACGCGACACGCAGGTATCGGATCGTGAACAGCAACACCGATGAGGTGACGATGCCGGCAACCAATGCAAGGCGGGAGATCTCCTGCTCGAACCTGAAGAAATAGCTCATGATCGCCAGCACGAGAAACGCCATGATCACCGAGCCGACGGCTGCGCCCGCCGCGCGCTCGGGCGACGACAGCGCGCGAACGGAATATGCCGAGAAGTTTATCGCAAAGATGGCATAGAGCGGCAGTAGGCCAAGGATCACGCTGACGCTGCTTTGTTCGGTCAGGTCGCCGAAGCGCAGCAGGTAGCCAGCGGCGACGCCGGCGACAATGCAAAGAATGTCGGCGAGGAAAAGGCCTGCGTAGAGACGATAGCGGAGCGTTCGACGTGAGGTCGGTGTCGCCCCCGTTATCTTGTCGGCGGTCGAATGATCAGGGGCGGCAAAGCTGGATGAGGAGCGGTCGTTTTGTATCTGTACCGTCATGACCTACCCCTTTCGCGAGGTAGAACGATACGGCTCTGATGCCGCGCTGCAACATCAACTTATCCTGATTCACGCACGGCACCCCGCATAACCGCCCAATATTCTTCCCTTATCGGGGAATCTCGGTAGCTATGCGCATCGCAGCATGAATCAGGCTGCAGAAAAAAATCGGCCTTTGGTCGGACCTAAATCAGAAAGAGACTGATGACGAGGGACCATAAGGCGATGCTGAAGGTGAGGCCGATGAGTAGTCCGCGAACAGCCGTGCTAGGTCCCGAGGTGCGCGCAAGATGCCGGTCCGGCGACACTGCCGGTTCGTCGTCGGCATCGCCCGTCCAGTTTACGTCGGGCGCAGCGTTCATCTGCGGTGCATAACCTGCTGACATCAAACCTCCCCAGGCGACGGTTGCCCCGCCGTAATATCTTCATCGATCGCTCGGGCGGGTCGTCAAGAAAGCGCCCGGCGTCGATTGTTGGAGGTACCTTGCAAAGTTCGTTGCTTCTTTGCAACGACTATATCGCTGGCCGTGCATCCCTCGGCAGGCGAACTTACCCTTCATGTCCGGCGGGCCTTCGCCTAGCGTGGCGTCATGGGTGAGATGACGCCTCCGCCCCGGCTTGCGCCGGATCCGTTCACGGCGCCCGCCGCGTCCGTCGCCGCCGCGCCGAGCGCGCCGCTGATCGATCTGGCGA
>JBAUIQ010000411.1:0-11961 GCA_049683075.1 Pacificimonas sp. | reverse complement strand
CCTCCTGAAACACCACATTCCGAACCTCTCCGTCCTCAGCTTCGACGAAGTGCCCGATGACAAGCCCGTCGAAATCCTCGGCGTCGTCGGCGCCGGTGAGAAATTGGAGGCGGCGGCATGAGCGGCGTCGCGCGACGGCGCGCGACGGCCGCCTATGGCGAGCCCGAGCATGCCAGGTCAAAGACGCTGATCGAGGCACATCTGCCGCTCGTGCGCCGGATCTCCTGGCATCTGAAGGGCAGCGCAAGCGCCGATCTCAGCATCGACGACCTCATCCAAATCGGCACCGTTGCCCTCATCGAGGCGGCACAGGCACACGACGCCACAAGCGAGGAGGTGGAAGACAATTTCGAAAGCTATACGAAGACGCGTATTCGCGGTGCCATCCTTGATGAGATGCGCCGCCGGGCCGCGATGTCGCGCGGCGCGCTCCGTCGCCGCCGCGAACTACTGACCGTCCAGAAAACGCTGTCGTCCCGACTGGGTCGAGCCCCGACTGGCGAGGAAACAGCAGAATATATGGGCCTCGACATGCCCGCCTTCGTTGCGCTGAGCGACGAGGTTCAGGGCATCACCTACGCTTCGCTGGATGACGTCTATACGGATCACAACAGCTGGTTCGCCGCAGACGAGGACAGTCCTTTCGACGAGGCAGCACGCGCCCAGTTGTGCGAGCGGCTTGGCGGCGAAATTGCAGACCTGCCGGAGCGTGAAGCGATGGTCCTGCAGCTCTACTTCGTCGAAGAACTGAACCTGACCGAAGTCGGCGAAATCCTCGGGGTCACCGCCGCCCGCGTCAGCCAGCTAAAGAGCGCAGCGCTGAAAACCCTGCGCGGTCGTCTTTCCGAAGACTAAAGAAGAGCCCCGGCGGTCCTATCGACCACCGGGGCTTCCCCTTACGCAACGCTACTTCAGCGACTTACCGAAGCAGGCTCAGGACACCCTGCTGCGACTGGTTCGCCTGAGCCAGCATCGCCTGCGCGGCCTGCGTCAGGATCTGCGACTTGGCGAGCTTCGTGGTTTCCGACGCGAAGTCCGCATCTTCGATCCGCGAACGGGCGGCTGACAAGTTCGTACCGACGTTCGTCAGGTTGTTGACGGTGCTCTCCAGGCGGTTCTGCACGGCACCGAGGTCGCCGCGCGTCTGCGCCACGTTTTCGATCGCGCCGTCAATACGGGCCAACGCACTCGCGGCCGCCTCGGCGCTCGAAATGTCGAACTTGGTGGTGAACTTGTCGCTGCCACCCTGTGCGGTGAAACCGATCGTCGCTGCACCGGCACCTTCGACACGAACGGCGCTGCCGTCGGTCGAAACGAGCTGGATCTCGTCGGTGTTGACGACGCTGGCGCTGACGCCGCTGGTATCGCTGACGGCATTGATGGCGGCCACGTAGTTCGCGGCCTGCGTCGCGGCACTTGCGTCCGCGGCTGCGGCCCCGACCTCGACACCGTTCAGAACGAGATCACCGGCGGCAAGTGCGGTACTGGCCGTGACGCCCTGTGCACCAGAATAGGTGACACCGTCAGCCGAGCTATTGAGCCCGAGGAGCTGCACGGTGGCCCGTTCCGCGTCACCGATGCCAGGGGTACCGTCATTGTCCACAGCGGCGACCTTGATGTCCGTACCGTCGGCAGACTGCATCGACACGAAGCCGGTGTTCGTGGCCGACGTAAAGCCGTCCTCGGCATTCGAGCTAGCGATCGTAATGTCGCTACCATCGCTGTTCGCCAAGGTGATCGTGTTGTCCTTGTTGAGCGAGGCAGTGACGCCGGTGTCGGCACGGTTGATGTTGCTGACCAAATCCTCAACGCTCGACGACGCCGCGATTGCGGTGCCATTGATGGACAGCGTGCCACCAGCGAACGTCTCACCGGTGATCTTGCCACTGGTGACGTTGTTCGATGCGGTCGCCGTGACGCCGGTTTGTGTGCTGTTCTCGTTGATGGCAGCGGCGAGGGCCTTCGCGCCATCTGTGCCGAGCGTGACATCCGCAGCAACGGCATCAGCGCCATTGAATGTGACGTCGCCCGCCGTAATCGTGCCCGCTGCGGCCACGCGGCCGGAAATCAGCTGACCGTCGCCACCGCCTGCGGTCAGGCCGAGCTCATTGGTTGAGACGTTCCCGAGCGAGATCGAGATCTGCTCGCCCGCATTGGTGCCCGTCTGCAGCTTCACATCCTCGGCTTTGCCGTCGAGAAGGGTGAGACCGTTGAAGGTCGTCGTCTTGGAAACGTTGTTGATCTCGGCCATCAGCTGGTCGGTCTCAGCCTGGAGGCTCGCCCGATCGCTTTCGGAATAGGTGCCGTTGGCAGACTGAACAGCGAGTTCGCGGACGCGCTGCAGCATGTTGGTGACTTCACCGAGCGCGCCTTCGGCCGTCTGCGCCATCGAGATGCCGTCATTGGCGTTGCGGATCGCGACGGCCGTGCCGCGAATGTTGGAGGTCATGCGCTGGGCGATGGCGAGGCCCGCGGCATCGTCCTTCGCGCTGTTGATACGCTTGCCGGTCGACAGGCGCTCCATCGTCGTCGCCATGTCCTTGTTGGCCATGGAGCCCGCCGACTGTGCGCGGAGGGCATTCACGTTCGTATTGATCATCGACATTTCATTCGTCCTCTTTGGTTTAACCCCAAGCGGATGATTGATCCGCCCGTGACAAAGGGAACGACGATCCCGGGAATAACTTAAACGAAAAGCCGCGCCCCATTTTTGGCACGCCCGTTGCATCGCATGCGAAGAACAAGACGCAGCGACAGGATTTTGACACACGCCATGAAGGTCGATCCCGCCAAACTTATGAACATCCGCGCCGAGGTCCTGGCCCGGAATGAGGCGCTGGCCGCGAGCGCCGCCAGCGCCAGGAAACCGTCGGACGGCGTCGGCTTCGACGGCGCACTGTCATCGGCCGTCGGCAAGGTCACCTCGCTACAGGCGGAATCAGGACGCGCCGTGGAGGCTTTCCAGTCTGGAGAGAGCCATGACGTCGCTTCCATGATGATCGCCCGGCAGAAATCCTCGCTCGGCTTTCAAGCGACGCTGCAGGTCAGGAACAAGCTGCTGTCCGCCTACAAAGACATCATGAACATGCCGGTATGATCGGCCATCCTCGAAGGATACCACGCAGATGAGCGATGCCGAAACCACTGCGCTGGTCCCCCAGCGCCGCGCTGATGACGGCAAGGCGAGCTTCGCAAGCGCGCTGCCCGCCCCCATCCAGCAGGCGATATCGCCAGAAGGCCTGCGCCGACTGTGGCCGCTCCTCGCCGGACTTGGCGCCATCGCCGCCATACTGCTGGCGGCAAGCGTCTTTCGTACGCCCGACCGGACGGTCGTCTTCGCCGGGCTCCCCGACGCCGAAAAGGCTGCCGTCATGGACAGCCTGACCGCCGCCGGCTTCGACGCCCGGCTAGATCCTGTCACGGGTGCCCCGACGGTGCCGCGCAGTGCCCTTCACAGCGCGCGCATGACACTCGCGGGCGCCGGGCTCCCTGAGTCGGGAGCGACGGGATACGACCTCCTGTCGGAAATGCCCTTCGGGACGAGCCGGGCCGTCGAGTCCGCGCGGCTTCGCCAGACACAGGAAACCGAGTTGGCCCGGTCCGTCGAGGCCATGCGCGGCGTTAAGGCCGCACGCGTCCACATCGCCATCCCGGAGCCCAGCGCCTTCGTCCGCGCATCCGCATCGCCAACGGCGTCGGTATTCCTGGAACTGGCCGATGGACGCGTGCTTGGTGAGGGTCAGGCGCTTGCGATCACACACCTTATATCCTCCTCCGTCCCCGGCCTCGCCGCAGAGCGCGTATCGATCGTCGACCAGCGCGGAAAGCTGTTATCCGGCGGCGTGTCGGATCGCGCGGGAGAGCGCGAACTTGAATATCGTGCTGCGCTGGAACAGCAGTGGCGCGACCGCATCGCAGCCATCCTGACGCCACTTTACGGGCGTGACGGATATACGGCGGAAGTCGCGCTCGACGTCGACTTCACGGCGACGGAATCAACGAGCGAAGTCTACGGTAAGGCGGCCGCCCTTCGCAGCGAACAGCGGAGCGCGCGTCCCGCAACAGCTGGCGGCAACGGGGCCGCGCGCGGCATCCCGGGTACGCTCACCAACCAGCCGCCTCCGGCAGCTCAGTTGACGGCGGCGCAGAACGAAAACGAAGCGGGCGAACCCGAAGCCGCGGACGGCAGCGAAGCCAATGGCCTCGATGAAAGCTATACGCGCAACTACGAACTGGACCGGGAGGTTGCTGTCACGACGGCACCGACGGGGCGTCTGAAGCGAGCCTCCGTCGCGGTTGTCCTTCGCGAAGGCGAGCAAGGCATTTTGGAGCGCGAGCTCGCGACCGCCAGCGTGCTACTCACCGGCGCGCTCGGGATCAGCGAAGACCGTGGCGACACGCTTGTCGTGAAAGCGCATGCATTTGACGATGCCGCCGCCGCGACCGAACCCCTTCCCTTCTATCGCCAACCCTGGGTGCACGAATGGGCGTCGCTTGGCGTCGTCCTGATCCTCGGACTTGCCGCGCTTCTCTTGATCGCAAAGCCGTTGCTGCGTCTGGTGAGTGATACGCGGAAAGAAAAGTCGGCCGCTGATGAAGGGGCAACGTCGGAGACCGAAGCGGAAATCACGGCGGATGAAACAGCGTCGC
The DNA here is from genome assembly GCA_049683075.1 of Pacificimonas sp. Lineage (GTDB taxonomy): Bacteria > Pseudomonadota > Alphaproteobacteria > Sphingomonadales > Sphingomonadaceae > Pacificimonas. The sequence goes on along the minus strand of JBAUIQ010000411.1, from coordinate 7,311 downwards.
CAAGCAGCTTGCCCGCACCGGCGTACCTCGCCCGTATCGAGGGTCTGCGGACCTTGGTAGATGCAGATCGCGAACAGGCCTTCGACGCCCTGTCGAGCTTGCTGACGGCAGAATCCCCGCAGGCGGGTGACGCAAATGCCTGATGCGCTCGATCCCGCCAAGTTGACCTCGGAACAGCAGGCGGCCGTTCTCCTCATGCTGCTCGATGAAGAGCAGAGTGCAGCCTTCGTCGAGACGCTTGATCCGGCATCGGCCGAGGCGCTGGCGGCCGCGATGGTCGACATTGCGGCTGTGGATCAGGATACGACCGACCGGGTTATCAACCAGTTTCTCGATCTTGCCGCCTCGAGCGCGTCGCGACGGTCCGGGCCGGTGGCGGCAAAACTGATGTTCGACCGGGCACTTGGTGAAGCACGGTCGGCTACGGTCATGGGGACGGCTCTCAAGTCGACGTCGCCGCCGATGGCGCCCGAGCTGCAGTGGATCGGAAGAGGCCGGTTGGCTGACCTCCTCTCGAAAGAAGATCCCCATATCGTCGCAGCGGCCCTCAGCCTCGTTCCCGCCAAGGTCTCGGCGCAAGTCCTCGCTCAGTTCACCGAGGATCTGCGCTTCAAGGTACTGGCACACATGGCGCGGCTGACGGAACTTGGCGATACGGCGATTGCTCTTATTCGCGAGGCCTACTCGACTGACCTCCTTCCCATCGGGACCACCACGCCGATCGCACGTGTCGGCGGCCTCGACCTAACAGTCGATGTCCTGAAGCTGCTGCCCGGCGGTGATGTCCAGGCGTTCCAACAGCATCTCGCGGAACATGACGAGGATCTCGCAGCCAAGGTCGACGAACAAATGTTCGTTTTCGAAGACCTGCTCGGCGTGTCGGCGCGTGACATGCAGCAGGTCATCGCGGCCGTGCAGCCGGATGTGCTGACGACGGCCATGCGCGGCGTGGACGACGCGCTGAAAGCTCATGTCCTTTCCGGGATGTCGACCCGCGCCTCGCAGACGTTGGAAGACGATCTGAAATCGGCGAAGCCGATTGCGCGGGACGAGGTCGACCGCGCCCGCGCCGCCATCATGCAAAGCGCACGGACGTTGGCGGACAAGGGCGAAATACAGCTGGGAGCGCAGAATGACCTTGTCTAGCGTTGCGCAGGAGTTTCGATCTCTCGACGAGAGCTGGACGGCCACTGGCTCTCAAAACTTCGTTCCGGACCGCCCGTCGACTGCGAAGACGGACTTCGTTCCTGATCGTCAACCGAACCATCTCGACAAGGACGTACTGAGCGCGGCCCTCGCCGCGAGCTCGCCCATCGGCGCGGCCATCGCGGACGAACTTCAAGCGGCGGACTTAGATCTGGCAGCGGAGGAAGTTGCACTTGTGCGGAAGGAAGCTTTCGCGGCGGGACGCGACGCCGCCAACGCGGAATATGAAGGCGAGCTTCAGGCCGCGAAGCGTCTCGTCGCGGGACTTGAAAGCGAACTCGACGCGAAGCTGGCCAGTATTTCGAGTCCGATGGTCGACGCCGCCATGGCGATCGTCGCCGATCTCGCTCGTCAAATCGTCGGCGAAGAAATTGCCGCTTCACCTGCATCCGTCAAAGCGCGCGTGGAGACGGCCCTTCGGTCCGGCGGCGGCCTGGACGGTACAGTGGCGCTGCATGTTCATCCGGACGATGTGCAGTTTTTCAATGGTCAGGAGGAGTTTACGGTATCTGCGGACCATGATCTGTCTCGCGGAGACTTCCGCCTCGAAACGGATGCGGCAGGCATCGATGGCAGCGTCGAAGCAGCGCTGGCCACGAAGCTCGGCGACATTTCATGACCTCTCTCGGGGCAGAGATGGCGAACACTCTCGCCGCACGATTTCGAACTCACGACACGGCCGACCCTGTCAGATATGGACGGCTTCTCGCCTATGACGGTGTCTCGCTGGAAGTCGGCGGCCTCAGGGTCGCCGCCGGAACCGTCTGCCGCATCGGCGATAACGACGCTCGCGCCGGATCGGCGGTCGTCACCGGCTTTCGCGGCGGCAGCCTCTTTCTTATGCCACTCGATCGGGACGAGAGCTTTTGCCCTGGCATGCGGGTCTATCCTCGTGGACGCGCAGCCACAGTCGCCGTCGGACCGGCGCTTCTCGGGCGGGCGATCGACGACGCCGGTCTTCCCATCGATGGCGGGCCGCCTATTTTTGCCGAGGCAGACTGGCCGCAGGCCGGTCGACCTTTCAAGGGCATTTCGATCGGCCATCCCCTCGCAACGGGCGTTCGGTCCGTCGACGCGACTCTGACCCTTGGCGAAGGCCAGCGAATCGGCGTCGTCGCCCCCGCCGGTACCGGCAAAACGTCGTTGGTCGGCATGATGGCTGACTTCACGGCTGCCGATGTCATCGTCTTCGGCCTGATCGGCGAACGGGCGCGGGAAGTGACCGACGCCATCGACACCCGGCTGAATGCCGCAAATGGCGCCAAAACCGTCATCGTCGCGGCGTCGGCGGAAAGCGCACCCTTACGACGGCTGCGCGCCGCCGATCGGGCCACATCGATCGCGGAATATTTCCGGGCCGACGGCAAGCGCGTGTTGCTCGTCATCGACAGTCTGACGAGACTGGCGCACGCCCAGCGTGAGATCGGCCTTGCCATGGGCGAGCCGCCAACGACAAAGGGCTATCCGCCGTCGGTCTTCGGCCTCATACCACGTCTCATCGAACGCGCCGGCGCTCACAAGGAAGGCGGCTCGATTACTGGCGTTTACACCGTGCTGGCGGATAGTGGCGACGTCGACGGCGACCCCATCGTCGACAGCGCGCGGGCCATCCTCGACGGGCATATTCTGTTGTCCGAGGAGCAGGCCCGCCGGGGGGTCTACCCCGCCATCGACCTGACCGCCTCGATCAGTCGCGTCATGGATCGGCTCGTGGCGCCGGAACAGCGCGCCGACGCCAACGGCCTTCGGCGCCTGCTTTCCGCGTATCGCGACAATCGCGACCTGTTGATGATGGGCGCCTATGTTCCCGGCAGCAATACCGACCTCGATCAGTTCATCCAGAAGCGGGACGATATCGACGCTTTTCTGACGCAAGGATCCGGTCATGCTTTTGACGCCGCGGAGAGCGCGGCAGCACTCGCCAAGCTGATGAGCGCCTCGGCATGAAGCGCGCCCTTTCCCTGATGAGATTGACGGGGATCAGGTCGCGCGCCGCGCTCGCAAAGCTCGCGGCGACACAGGACCGATGCGCAGCGGCACGCTCGACGCAAACCATCTTGCAAAATTATCACCGAGATTATGCGCCCTCATGCGGGCATGACGACGCGTGGCGGCTGAAGCTTGCTGGCGAGCAGAGAGCGCGTCTCAGCGAGGGCATCAGGTCTGCAGACAGGGAGCGCATTACGGTCGACGCGCACGAAGAAGAGCTTCGAAGCGATGTCTATCGTGCGAAGGCCCTGTGCGACGTTGCCGAACGAAACGCAAAGGCCGCAATGCGTCGGCAAGGGGATCTGGCCGAAGGCAGGACGGCCCCACGGCGAGCATCGAGACCGCATGAATAGGAAATTGGCACGCAGCTTGCTGTGAACTGGCCAACTGCCGGATGCCCGGCTTTGGTGACGGAAAATTGTCGTGCTCGATCTTTCTTTGGAAATGGCCGTCGGACCAAAAATCGGTCTGGCCGATGGTGAGGCCTCCCCAGCACGCAGCCTGCCTGAGATCGCGACGTTCGAAGACGTTTTCGGTACGCAGAATGTGCCTATCGCTGGCAAGCTTCAGACCGACAGGAAATTGACGCTGCCTTCGAACGACCCGGTGACCGCACATATTTCCGAGGATCTGCCGTCAGGTCACGCGACCGACGCCGACACGGATATCGCACTGTTCTCGCTCATGACGCCGGAAGGTTCGCCTGACGAACCACAAGTGAAAACGGCGGCGGGTCGTGCAACGCCGGACGCTGTTCCGGTATCGGCGCTCGCCCCGGGTGAAACTTTGTCTCGCGAGAGACTTCCCGACGTTTTGCCGCCGTCATCACGCTTTGTGGCGACGGGCCGGGTTGCAAACATTCCGCCGCAAATGACCGCGCCGTCAGTGGCGCCGCCTGGCGAAAGCTTGGCATCGGAGCCCGGCAAGACCGCAGCGCTGTCCGGGAAAATCGCCGATATTACCGTCGGACAAACGCCGGGCCTTCCACTGGCCCTGCAAGAAACTATGTCGAGTGCGATAAGGTCTGCGCCCACCGCGACGCCGACCGCAAACTTACAAAGCCTTCCCGCCTTCGATGCCGCGCAGCCCGCCATGTGGATTGAAGCCGCAACTGCGGCCATCTCAATCGCCTCCCTATCCGCCGCCAAGGAAGCGCGCTTTTCACTGACGCCGCCCGAGCTTGGCACACTGTCTGTGACCCTCGGCGCGAACGAAAACGAACTCCGCGTCGAGATCGCCGCGGGCGCCGACGCGGCACAACAAGAGCTCGAGCGGCATCTGCCGCGCCTTTTGGAGCGCCTCCGCGAAGAGCTTGCGCAGGCATCGACAGCCACGGGCCGCGATAACAATCCTGCGGGTCACGACGGCGCGGCCTCCGGCCGATCGGATCGGACCGGTTCCGACGGCGATCGCTCTGCTCAAGACCGCACTGATCGCGCATCCGAGCACGCGGAACACGACGTTGTGGATGTCCCCTCACCTACGGCAACTCTGACTTCAAAGGTCGGGCGCGTCAGCCTGTTCGCCTGATCATGTCAGCATCAGAGAAAGACGAAAACGGCAGCGCGCCGACCGGCGGATTGAAGGGAATGATCATCAAGATCGCCCTCGCCGTCTCATTGATCGTTGCAGCCGCAAGCGGAACATTCTTCGCAATTTCGGCAGGTCTGATCGGAGGTGCCGACGCGGCGGACGAAGAGGTCGAGACCGCCCCGCCCGAACGTAGCTACTTCGAGTTCGCGCGGGCCTTCACATTCAACGAACCGGATGGCCGTCGCCTGATCCAGGTGAACATCACCCTGTCGACTGAAGCGGATGAGGCCTTTGCCGGTGACTTGGTGGCGCATGAACCCGCGCTCCGCGCCGCGGCGCTGGACGTTCTCATGAATGCAACGCGCGAAGACATCACCGAGCCTGTGGCTCAGCGCGCACTGCGAGAGAAGTTGCAGACCACAATCGACGCGGAGATCGAACGCCGCAGTGGGTCGAGGGGTGTCGAGGAAGTCTTCTTCACGGATGTGATCGTTCAGTGACCGAGGATATTGATAACGACGAGGGTCCCGCGCCCGACAGAGCTGAGGACGACAGAATGCTCCCGTTCAGCCAGATATTGCGCGCACAGATCGCCAAGCGACGCCGCGTCGATTGCGAACGGATCGGAAAGCCTCTCGTCTCGGCGATCGGCGACAACGTCGAGGCGCTTTGCAAATTCCCACTCTTCGACGCGCTCGCGCTGGATGCGGACACGTCGTCCCTCGATGGCCAATCTCGTCTCGTCGCGAGACTGCATTCGATGGCACTTGGCAGCGACATTGTCGTCGTCATTCCCAGAACGGCCGCAAGGCAGTTGGCAGTGGCGATGGTGACGGGCGTCCTTGGCGACCGTAGCGCATCGACCGGTGCATTTTCACAGAGCGAACGTAGTGCCGCGCAGCACCTCCTAAACGCCGTGTGCACCGCATTTCGAGGGCCTCAGGCCGCCGACGACGAAGCCTTCGAGATCGTTGCGATCACGCCGGAAGAAGATGGACCGGTCGACGTCGGCCGCGGCCCATACGACGTCATTCCCATCGCCTCGTCCGGCACGAACGACGACCCGCAGATGCTCATTTTCATTCCGCAAGTCGGGAGAAAACCGAACATGCCAAGCGATCCCGCGCGGCAAGTTCACCTGACCGAGATCGAGGCGACGCTTTCCTGTCGCGTCGCGGAGGCGCGCTTACCGGCTGATCAGCTGCAGGCGCTGGATGTCGGCGACCTGATCCCTATCCGACGCACCACGACGGCACGCCTTCTTATCGACGGCGCCGAGATCGGGCTTGGCGTCCCCGGCACCTGCTCGGATCGCCGCGCCATCGCGCTCGGCCCGCTGAGCTAGTTTGGAGACTTTAGAATGACGAATCAGCCTGTTCCCGCCGAGACCGAAGTCGCGAATGGAACGACGGATAACGCGACACTCGGCCGACAAATGTTCGATCCCCGGCGCATTCCGCTGACCGTCAGTGTCGAACTGGGTCAGACGAAACTGAAGCTGAGCGACCTAATGGCGTTCCGTGAAGGTTCGGTCGTCGAACTCGACAACGACATCGACGCGCCGCTCAGTCTCTATGCGAATGGCACGCTGTTCGCCCGCGGCGAGATCGTCGAGCAAGATGGCGGCTTTGCCGTCCGCATCGTCGAGTTGGCCGATGCGGCGGATGGCGACGATGGCAACGACGGACGAGGCAGATCGTGAGCGAATATCTCATTCGTCTGCTGGTCGCGCTACCTCTCATCTGCGCGCTGATCGTCGCCAGCCTATGGATCGCCCGCCGTCTTCAGTCGCGGACCACTGGGGCGGTCGGCTCCCAGACAAAGCTAATCCAGATTCGGGAAACGCAGACGCTCGGGCCCGGCACGCGGCTCGCCGTCGTCGGTTTTGCCGATCGGCAAATCCTTGTGGGGATCGACAAGCACGGAATGCACCGCCTCGCCAGTGCGTCGATGGAACCGACATGAACCGGCTCCTGCTTCTGCTGATCGTCCTTGTGGCGACGATGCTCGTTCCATTCGAGTCCGCGTTTGCGCAATCGGGGCCACTGGAGATGGCCGCCGAGCTGCTTTCGGGCGACGCCGAGGGTGCGGAGGGTCGCGAGCCGCTATCCTTCTCGCTTCAGGTCCTCATCCTGATGACGCTGTTGTCGGTATTGCCATCGGTGCTTCTGATGATGACGGCGTTCACGCGGATCATCATCGTTCTGGCGATCCTCAGGCAGGCGCTCGGGCTGGCGCAGACACCGCCCAACCAGGTGCTCGTCGGCCTGTCGGTCTTCCTGACCTTCTTTGTCATGGCGCCCACCTTCACGCAGCTGAACGAGGCAGTCGTCGAGCCTTATAGCGCGGGCGAGATCGGCATCGACGCCGGGATCAGCGAGGGCGGCGACATCTTCCACGAATTCATGATGGGGCAGACCCGCGACCGCGACCTGAAAATGTTCGCCGACATGGCGGGCGAGCCATCCTTCGCGCGCGCCGAGGACGTGCCGTTCCGCGTCCTCCTCCCCGCCTTCGTGACGAGCGAGCTGAAAACCGCCTTTCAGATCGGCTTCCTGATCTTCCTGCCATTCCTCGTCATCG
>JBAUIQ010000410.1:0-3124 GCA_049683075.1 Pacificimonas sp. | reverse complement strand
ATCGTGCCCTGGTCGCCTCGTTTCCAAAAGAGACGGCCGAACCAACTTGCGGGACGCACGAAGATCAAATCGTACAGCTCGTCGAAATACCATTTGTGGCTGAGGAAGGTGTGCAGCTGCGAGAAGGTCTGCTTGAACCCTTCCCGGCTGTGCGGGTTGCGGACGTACATCGCATATGCGATGCCGAGGCCAAGCAGCATAACGATGGCGGGCGACCATTTGACGAGCGTCGGAACTTCGCGCGCAGCCTCCATCAATGATGTGTCGAAGGCGAGGCTGCCGCTCCAGAAGGCGACGCCCTCCTCATAGCCGGTGAACGCGTAGTAGAAAGCGACGCCAGAGAACACCGCGCCGATTGACAGCAGTGCAAGCGGGACGAGCATCGAAAGCGGACTTTCATGCGGCTCGTAGCCGCCACGACCGGCGACCGGAACGGGACGTGCGGCGCGCGCTGGGTCATCGCCGGAATCCTCTTCGTCGACCCGCTCGCTGTCGGCATCGTCGTGATGGCCGATGTGCGGGCTTAGCGACCAGCGCGGGCTGCCCCAGAAGGTCAGGAACATCAGGCGCCAGGAATAGAAACTTGTAAGGAGCGCGGCGAAGACCGCGACGAGGAAGGCGATGCTGCCTGCCTCGGTGCCGACGGCATAAGCGCTCTCGACGATCATGTCCTTCGAGAAGAAGCCCGCGAAGCCGAAATAGGTGCCGGGGATACCGACGCCAGTGATCGCAAGCGTGCCGATCAGCATGGCGGCGAAGGTGATCGGGATCTCTTTCCTGAGGCCGCCATAATAGCGCATGTCCTGCTCATGATGCATCGCGTGAATGACCGAGCCCGCGCCGAGAAACAGCAGCGCCTTGAAGAAGGCGTGGGTGAAGAGGTGGAACATCGCGACGCCGTAAGCCCCGACACCCGCGGCGAAGAACATATAACCGAGCTGCGAACAGGTCGAATAGGCGATGACGCGCTTGATGTCGGTCTGAACGGTGCCGACGGTCGCGGCGAACAGCGCCGTGATCGCGCCGACATAGGTGACGACGGTGAGCGCTGACGGAGCGGCCTCGAACAGGGGCGACAGGCGGCAAACCATGAAGACGCCAGCGGTCACCATGGTTGCGGCGTGGATAAGCGCGGAGACGGGCGTCGGGCCCTCCATGGCGTCGGGGAGCCAGGTGTGAAGACCAAGCTGGGCGGACTTCCCCATCGCGCCGACGAACAGCAGCAAGCAGAGCGTTGTCAGAATATCGACCTGCCCGCCGAGGAATTCGAAGGTTTGACCCTGCCATTCGCCCGCGGTCGCGTTGATGAGGCCGATGTCCGTCGTGCCGAAGACGAGAAAGACGCCGAAGATACCGAGTGAGAAGCCGAAGTCGCCGACGCGGTTGACGACGAAAGCCTTTATGGCGGCGGCGTTGGCGGTCGGCTTATGATACCAGAAGCCGATGAGGAGGTAGGACGCGAGGCCGACGCCTTCCCAGCCGAAGAACATCTGCACGAGATTGTCCGCCGTCACGAGCATCAGCATCGCAAAGGTGAAGAGCGACAGATAGGCGAAGAAGCGTGGCTGGTCCGGGTCCTCCGCCATGTAACCCCAGCTGTAGAGATGCACGAGTGCCGAAACCGTCGTGATGACGATCAGCATGACGGCCGTCAGCGTGTCGAGACGTAGGCTCCATTCGACGACGAGATCGCCGGAGCGAAACCATTCGAAGACGGGCTGGACCGTGTCGGCCGCATCGCCAAAGCCCACCTGAAAAAAGGTAATCCAGCTGAGAATTGCAGCGACGAACAGCGCGCCCGTCGTGATCGATTTGCCGACGACGTTGCCAAGCGACCGGTTGCCAAGGCCGACGATGATCGCGGCAAGGAGCGGCAGGAAGAGGATGATATGGAGCACGGGCGCCGCTCAGCCCTTCATCTGATTGATCTGATCGACGGCGATGGTGCCGCGATTGCGGAAATAGAGGACGAGAATGGCGAGCCCGATGGCCGCCTCGCCCGCCGCAACGGTCAGAATGAACATGCCGAAGATCTGGCCGGTCAAGTCGCCAAGAAAGCTAGAGAAGGCGACCATGTTGATGTTGACGGCCAGAAGGATCAGCTCGATCGACATCAAAATGACGATGACGTTCTTGCGATTAAGGACGATGCCGAGAACGCCGAGCACGAAAAGGATCGCCGCCACCGTTAGATAATGGGTCAGGCCGATCACAGCTCGATTCCCTGTCCGATGCCCGGCTTCTTCATCTGAACAGAATCCTCGGGACGGCGCGCGACCTGACGGCCGATATTCTGCCGTTTCACCCCGCCGCGCGTCCGGTGCGTGAGGACGATGGCGCCTATCATCGCGGTCAGGAGGATCATGCCGGCCGCTTGGAAGATGTAGACATATTTCGTGTAGATGAGCGCGCCGAGGGCTTCGGTATTGCTGACCCCGATGAGGGACGTGACGACTGGTGTTACAGGCTCTTCGGGCGAGCCCACGACCACTGCCGCGCCCACCGCGATAATCAGTTCCACGGCGAGGACGCCTGCGAGCAGCAGGCCGAAGGGCAGATAGCTGACGAAGCCCTCACGCAGCCGCACGAAGTCAATATCGAGCATCATGACAACGAAGAGGAACAGGACAGCGACCGCGCCGACGTAGACGATGACCAGAATCATCGCGAGAAACTCTGCGCCCAGCAAAAGGAAAAGCCCCGCAGTATTGAAAAACGCGAGGATCAGCCAGAGCACACAATGCACCGGATTTTTCGACAGGATTACCATCGTCCCCGAGAGGAGAACGATTCCCGCCAACATGTAAAAGATGATCGCTTCGACCAATGGACGCTCGTCTCTAACCCCTGTTTGTCATCGCCGCGCAAACGACGATCCACCTTGAAAATCAGACCTTCGGACGAACGTCGCTAGGTGGGTTCCCGCGATTGCGGGAATGACAATGTTTCGTTGTTTGCGCGGCCCTAGCGGTAGGCCGCATCCGCCGCAAGATTCGCGGCGAGGGCCGGTTCCCAGCGTTCGCCGTTTTCGAGAAGCTTGAACTTATCGTAGATCAATTCTTCTCGCGTCTCGGTGGCATATTCGAAGTTTGGCCCCTCGACGATGGCATCTACGGGGCATGCC
>JBAUIQ010000409.1:0-15239 GCA_049683075.1 Pacificimonas sp. | reverse complement strand
GCGCTGCACTGCCCAAAAGGGCGGAGATGGCCCTGGTCATTATGTTTCTCCTCACACAGCGTCCCACTGTTGAGGATCGGATTAGGGCGTTCGCCTTGAACTTGTCCTGAAGCGCCTTGTTGGCTGGCGTTCACGAAACAAACGGTCGTGAAAACCCAACCACGCAACCGATAATATCATTTTAGCAATGAGTCAGCGTGACGTAGCGGCCTATTTGTCGTCGTCCGCCGTCTGCGGTTCGATCAATGTCTCGGCGGACTTCGGCGCAACTTTCGCCTTCGGCAGGTTCAGCTTCAGGTGAAGTTCCTTCAGCTGCCGTTCCGATACAGGCGACGGCGCGTTCATCATCAGGTCTTCCGCGCGCTGGTTCATGGGGAACAGCACAACCTCGCGGATGTTCGGCTCGTCCGCAAGCAGCATGACGATACGGTCGATGCCGGGCGCAGAGCCACCGTGCGGCGGGGCGCCATATTGGAATGCCTGGATCATCCCGGCGAAGTCGCGGTCGACATCCTCTTGCGAATAGCCGGCAATCTCGAACGCCTTGTACATGATATCGGGACGATGATTCCGGATCGCGCCGGACGACAGTTCGACGCCATTGCAGACGATATCATATTGCCAAGCGAGGATATCGAGCGGATCCTTCGTTTCGAGCGCCTCCAGCTCGCCCTGCGGCATCGAGAACGGGTTGTGCGAGAAGACGATCTGACCGGTCTCCTCCTCCTTCTCGAACATCGGGAAATCGACGATCCAGCAGAAGTCGAACCGGTCGTCGTCGATCAGTTCCAGGCTTTCGCCAATCCGGGTGCGCGCGTGACCCGCGAGCTTCGCGGCTTCATCGGGATCGCCCGCGGCGAAGAACACACCATCATTCTCGCCAAGTCCAAGCGCCTCGATCAGTTTCGCCGTGGCCTCCGGACCATGGTTCTTGGCGATAGGCCCGCCAGGCTCACCATCGGTAATCTTAATATAGCCGAGGCCCGCATAGCCTTCGCCCCGTGCCCAATCGTTCATCTCGTCGAAAAATTTGCGGCTCTTCGCACCCGCGCCCGGGGCCGGGATCGCGCGCACAACTTTTCCAGCGTCGACCAGTTTCGCAAACAGGCCGAAGCCGGAACCCACGAAGTGATCGCCGACGTCGCTGATCTCGATAGGGTTGCGAAGGTCGGGCTTGTCGGAGCCGTATTTCAGCATTGCCTCGGAATAGGGAATGCGTGGGAACGGCGCGGCTGTTACCTTCTTGTCGGAAAATTCCCGGAAGACTTCCTCCAAGACCGGCTCGATCGCGTTGAAGACATCGTCCTGCGTGACGAAGCTCATCTCGAAATCGAGCTGATAGAATTCGCCCGGCGAACGATCGGCACGCGCGTCTTCGTCCCGAAAACAGGGCGCGATCTGGAAATAGCGGTCGAAGCCAGCGACCATCAGCAGCTGCTTGAACATCTGCGGCGCCTGCGGCAGCGCATAGAATTGACCCGGATGAACGCGGCTCGGTACGAGATAGTCGCGCGCGCCCTCAGGGCTGGACGCCGTCAAAATCGGCGTCTGCAGTTCGTGGAAACCTTGATCGATCATACGCCGCCGGATCGACGCGATGACGTTCGAACGTAGCATGATGTTGGCATGCATCTTCTCACGGCGAAGATCGAGATAGCGATATTTCAGACGGATTTCTTCGGGATAGTCCGCATCGCCGAAAACGGGCATCGGCAGCTCGGCGGCGCGGGACTGCACCTCTACGGACGAGGCGCGCACCTCGATCTCGCCGGTCGGCAGGTCGGAATTTACCGTCTCATTCGAGCGGGCGACGACGTCGCCATTCACAGTGACGACGCTCTCCACGCGAAGTCCGTCTAGCGTCTCGAACGGTCCCTCGCCCTCTTCCACGACGACCTGCGTAATGCCGTAATGATCGCGCAGATCGACGAAGAGGAGTCCGCCATGATCGCGCTTCCGGTGAATCCAGCCTGAGAGGCGCACCGCCTCCCCGACATTGGCCTTGGACAGCTCGGAACATTTATGCGTGCGATAGGCGTGCATCTGCGGGAAACTCCGGAAATTCTGGGAAATCGGCGCGACTGGCGCGCGAAGGGATGCGCGCCTATGAGGCGAGCGATGAGCGAATACCAATTGATCACCGACACCGCCACCCTCGAAACCTATGTCGATACAATCCGGAACGCCGATTTCGTCACGGTCGATACCGAGTTCATGCGGGAATCGACCTACTATCCGCAGCTTTGCCTGATCCAGCTCTCGGACGGAGAGAACCACGCGGCTGTCGATCCACTCGCCGACGGGATCGAACTGGATTCGCTGCTGGACCTGCTCGTCGAGGACGACGTCCTGAAAGTGATGCACGCGGCTGGGCAGGACGTCGAAATCTTCTATCATCTGACAGGAACGACGCCGGACCCGTTGTTCGACACGCAAATCGCGGCGATGGCGCTCGGAATGGGGGAACAACTCGGCTATGCGGGCCTGGTCCAGCAGATGTTGAACGTGACGCTCGATAAAGGCGCGCGCTTTACCGACTGGGCACGGCGACCGCTCGATAAACGTCAGCTCGATTACGCCATCGCCGACGTCACACATCTGGCGGAGCTTTTCCCAAAGATGCTGGATGAGCTCAAGCGTCTCGATCGCGGCGCGTGGCTAAACGCCGACATGCAGAAGCTCACGAACCCCGAAACCTATGCCAACGATCCAGAAAAATCCTGGATGCGAGTCAAGTTTCAGGGGCGAAATGCCGAAGCCCTCGGGCGCTTGAAGGCGCTCGCCGCCTGGCGCGAGCGGGAAGCGCAGGAAAAGGATCTGCCGCGAGGTCGTATTGTCAAGGATGAGACCTTGGCCGATCTCGCCGGACATCCGCCAAAGGAACAGGTGGGCCTCGCGCGCATTCGCGGCCTGTCGAAAACCTGGGCGCAGAACGATATCGGCGGACGCCTGATGGACGCCATCGACAGCGCGAAGCCAATGTCGGCAACCGAGATGCCGGAGAAGCCACGTGGGCGCCCGCGCTTAGGCGCCGACTCCGCCCTCATTGCCGATCTCTTGAAACTCCTGCTGAAGGTGCGGTCGAAAGAAGCGAACGTCGCCGCGAAACTCATTGGGCGGGCCGAAGATCTGGAGCGGCTGGCCGCCGGCGAACGCGATGGCGTGCCACTTCTCGAGGGTTGGCGCTATGAAGTCTTTGGCAAGGATGCCTTGGCGCTCGTGGAAGGTCGGCTGAGCTTCGCCGTCAAGGACGGGCGAATGGTGATGTCGGACGTCTAGACCGGACCGACCTCGAACTTAGCTTCGCACCCAAGATGCGTCGCGAGAAAAGACAGCCGCCGCGAGACGCTGCCCGACCAAAGGCTTTCGTAACGCGGGTCGAGCGTCAGAATGACTGCATCGCCGTCTCGGAGAAGGCGACTACGTGATAGCGGTTCTGCCGTCCCGCCCGTCAGCCGCTGACCAAGGCGAAGGGCCAGTCCCCATGTCGTTGCCCGGTCCAGCTTATCCATTGGCGCCGTCTGGATAAGGTCGCCCAACCGCGCGCGCGTCGGGTCGGTGACGTGGCCGCCATAAAGGGCGAAAAGAGCGGCGCCGAGCATCGCCCGTCCCGCCGCGTCGATACCAACCCAGTTGCCGTAGAGAGCAGTTTCCATCGCGCGCTCTGCCCGGAAATCGGGATGCGCACGCCAAGCAATATCGCTGAGTTCGGCGGCGGCGCGCCGGAGGCGTGTGTCCTCGGCGGCTTCGCCCTCGAAGAGACCCGTCGTCCATCGCATCAGCGCACTCGCATGGTGCGGGAAGCGCCCGCGCGCTTCACCCTCGTTACGAGCAGCGGAGATCAATGGATCGCGTTGGGCGACTTCGTCGGCGAGCCCCTCGTAGAAGACGCCTTCGCGGATACCATAAGCACTGACGACCGCATGGCTTGAGCCGAGCCGCTTCAGAACCGCACGCAGGAGCAGCGCGGCCCCGGGCAAGTGCGGCGTGCGCGACGTCGAGACGTTGCGGATTTCGCGGAGCCGCTTTTGCCTGAGGTTCGGGACACTCCGGGCCAAACGATCCACGGCTTTCGTCGACAGGCAATATTGGTGGACGATGTGCAGTGGATGATTGGTGAGGTGCATTTCCAGCTGCGCCAAGGCGCGCCAGGAGCCGCCGACCATATAGAAAGGCAGATCCTGCCCCTCGAAAAGCCAGTCCACCTTATCGAGCGACTTCTTGACGATGCGCCGAAGTTTGTCGCTGCCCCCCTTACGGGCCTCGGCGAGTTTCAAGCTGCCGATAGGAAGCGACATCACCCGGCGCGGTTTGCCCTTTTTCAGCCGGACCAGCTCTAGGCTGCCGCCGCCCAGATCGCCGACAATCCCGTCCGCGCCGGGAATACCGGCAAGGACGCCGAGCGCCGCATAATGCCCCTCCTCCTTGCCGCTGATCGTTCGAATATCGATGCCCGTTCGGCGCAAAACATCCATCGTAAAATCGTGGCCATTGTCCGCCTCCCGAACGGCGGCGGTCGCGAAAGCTTCGACCTTGTCGACGCCCATATCTTCGCAAAGAGCGGCGAAACGGGCCATTGTCTCATGAGCGAGCGCGATGTTCGCGTCCTGCATCATACCGGTTTCGGCAATGCCTTCGCCGAGGCCCGCCATCACCTTCTCGTTGAACATGGCAAAGGGGGTTCGACGGTCGGCGCGAAAAACGACCAGCCGGATCGAATTCGATCCGATATCGATGATTGCGCGCACCGGCGGCGTCATGGTCAGTTCCCGGGCTGCCGCGAGTACGGGGGCGTTCACGCGGCCTTATCCTCGTCGCGATCCTGCGCGCGCTCATGGAAACGAGAGACTGTTGGCGACAGATCCAGGTCCGGCACGCGCCGACCCTCTTCGATTGCCGAGCCGCGGCCGGACAGCGACGGGTTCACCATGAAATATTCCTGCACGTTGAAACTGTCTCCGTCGGCCGAAATCCGACTGTAGTGTCCTTCACCGTCGAGTGACCAACTTTGCTCCGTGTCTTTCAAATTCGCGAGCATGACCTGATCGAGAATTTGATCATGGACCGTAGGGTTCCGCACCGGGACAAGAACCTCCACGCGGCGATCGAGATTACGCGGCATGAGGTCCGCGGAGGCGATGAACACTTCCGCCTTGTCGGACGGCAGCGCATCGCCATTCGCGAAGACATAAATGCGACTGTGCTCTAGGAAACGACCAACGATGGAGCGCACTCTGATATTTTCGGACAGACCCTCGATCCCTGGACGCAGACAACAGATTCCACGCACTACCAGATCGACCGGCACACCCGCAGTGCTCGCCTCATACAGCTTGTCGATCATCCTCTCGTCGACGAGCGAGTTCATTTTCATCCAGATGCCGGACGGCTTTCCAACGCGCGCATTCTCCGTCTCGCGCTCGATCAGCTCGGCAAGGCGCGGGCGCAGGGTCGTCGGCGACAGCGCGATCGCCTCCATCCGTGCCGGTTCGACATAGGACGTGATGAAATTGAAGATCTGCGCCACATCGCGACCGAAAACCGGATCGGCGGTAAACATGGAGAGATCGGTGTAAATCTTTGCGGTAACAGGGTGATAATTACCGGTGCCAAAGTGGCAATA
Source organism: Pacificimonas sp. (assembly GCA_049683075.1). Classification (GTDB taxonomy): domain Bacteria; phylum Pseudomonadota; class Alphaproteobacteria; order Sphingomonadales; family Sphingomonadaceae; genus Pacificimonas. The sequence goes on along the minus strand of JBAUIQ010000409.1, from coordinate 9,616 downwards.
GGTCCGAAGCCCGCCCCCTTCTCGCCGCACGACCAACGACATCTTCGCGTGCGTCTTCCAATCAATGAAGCCGTAAACGACCTGCACGCCGGCGCGTTCCAGCTCGGTCGCCCAGGCGATATTCTGCTCCTCGTCGAAGCGCGCTTTCAGCTCCACCACGGCGGTGACGGACTTCCCCGACTCCGCTGCGTCGATCAGGGCGCGAATGACGTTCGACTGTTTTCCGGCCCGATAAAGCGTCTGCTTTATGGCAACGACATTTGGATCCGCGGCGGCCTGGCGCAGGAATGCGACGACGACCTCGAAACTCTCGTAAGGGTGGTGGACGACGATGTCTTTCTCTCCGATCGCGGAGAAGCAATCGCCGCCATGCTCGCGGATCCGTTCCGGGAACCGAGCAGAGAAAGATGGAAATTTCAGTTCGGGCCGGTCTTCGTCATACAGCTGCATCAGGTCGGCAAGACCGAGGATTCCGTCCATCGAGGCGACGGCACCCTCATCGATTTGAAATGCACGACGGACGAGGCGGCGAAGCCCGCCGGGCATGTCGCTTTCAACCTTCAAGCGAATAACTTGCCCGCGACGGCGGCGCTTGATGGCGCTGCGGAAATAGCGGACGAGGTCCTCCGCCTCTTCTTCCACCTCCAGATCGCTGTCACGAATGATGCGGAAAACGCCGTCGCCCGCGATCGCGTAGCCCGGAAAGAGTTCGTGCACGAACAGCCGGACGACATCTTCAATCGTAATATATCGAGCGTCGGTGCCCGGAAGGCGAACGAACCGCGGCAGGGCGAAGGGCATCATGACGAGCGCGACGAGGTCGTCTTTGCCATCCCGCTTCAAGTGCATGACCAGGCCGAAACCCTTGTTCGCGATAAAAGGAAACGGGTGAGCCGGATCGACGGTCTGCGGCGTCAGGACCGGGAAAATCTGGTCGAGAAAAAATCGTTCGAGCCACGCCTTCTCGTTCGCTTCCGTTCGCGAAGGGTCAAGGACTTCGATCCCGACATCGTCCAGTTCGGAATGCAGCGACTGCCAGATCGCCTGCTGGTGCCGCATCAGCGCCTCGGCCTCGGCAGTAACTGCCGTCAACTGCTGCTGCGGCGTCGAACCATCGGCGCTCGGGCTGTCGACGCCCTCTTCGACCTGCCCGACAAGGCCCGCCACGCGGACCATGTAGAATTCATCGAGGTTTTCGCCGCTAATGGCGAGGAACTTCAGGCGCTCCAGCAACGGATGGGCCTCGTTCGACGCCTCCTCCAGCACGCGCTCGTTGAATTTCAACCACGAGAGTTCGCGGTTGAAATAGCGCTCGCTCTTCAAGGTGATCCCGTGGGAAATGTCGCTACGGCCGCTCATGTCGCCTCAGTTTCGGTTTCGCTCGTGTCCGCCAGCAGGCGGCGGACGAATGGAATGCTGACGTTACGCTTCTCCACAAGTGCCGCACGATCAATCCGCGCCGCCAGACGCTGAACGGCATCATAGCGTCGTTCCAGCCGCTGCGCCGCATAAGAAAGCACGTCCGGTTTCACCGACAATCCGCGAGCGACGAATTCCTGTCCCAGCAACTCTGCGATAAGAGTTTCGTCGGGTGCCTCAATGGGGATGATCGGTAAAACTGCTAGGCGCGATCTTAGATCAGGCAACTCGACCGACCATGATGTGGGCGGCGTCTCCGTCACCAGAAGCAAGGGCGAACGGTCGGTAGCCGCTCGTACCAAATTGTGGAAGAGTGCCGGTTCGTCTAACTCGGCTGGTGACAGACTTTCAAGAACATGGAGCTGCCCGGCCGAGGCGGCTGCGGCGTGGCGCGCCAAGCGGCTCTTTCCACTTCCGGGCGGGCCGACGAGAGCAGCGGCGGCCTCGGGCCATGATTTGCATTGTTCGAGCCGAACGGCGGCTTTGTGGTTGGCCTCGGACAGAAACAGGCGTTCGTCGCCGCCCGCTTGCGACTGTGCGGAGAGAGGCAGGCCGAGCTGTCCGGTCATTCGCCTGAAGACGCGGCGAACAAAGGCGTTCGCAGCGCTGCGCGGCCCGCCGCCTTCACCAAGACCGCGAGGATTGCCGCGACCGGAACGGCAAGAAAGATGCCCCAGATGCCCGCAATTTCTCCGCCAGCAAAGACGGCGAAGAGAACCCAAAGCGGGTGGAGCCCGATCCGCTCCCCAATCAAATTTGGTGTCAGGATCGATCCCTCGATGATCTGGCCCACCTGAAAGACGAGAAAGATGAAGAAGAGCGGCCAGAACTCGAAGCCGAACTGGCCCAGGCCGACGAGAAGGGCAAGAAGGACAGAGATGACAGCGCCCAAATACGGGATAAAGGCGAGAATGCCTGCAATAAGACCGAGTACGAGTGCAAAATTCAGGCCGGTCAGCGACCATCCGATCGCATAAAAAACCGCGAGGCTGAGGCAGACGAGAAACTGACCCCGGATAAAACCCGACAGCGCTTTGTCCATTTCTGCGAGCAGGCGGAAAACCCGGGCGCTTTGCTGCGGTGGAACGAAGCGCGCGATCTGCGCCGTCATATGGTCGAAGTCGCGAAGCGCGTAAAACGATACAATCGGCATGATAACGACGAGCGCGAGGATATTGAACAGCGCGAAGCTCTGCTCGACTGCGGATTGCAGAAGACCGGCCGCGATGCCCCCGACGCGGGCCAACACCGTACCGCCAATCCCTTCGAGGTCGATGAAGATGTTCGCTCGTGCGTAAAGACTTTCGGCAAGCGGCCGCAGGACGGCCACGAGTTCTGGAAGCCCGGTAATCAGTTCCTCGGCCTGGTCGATCAGGAGAGGAACGATCAGAACGACGATGCCCGCCAAGGCGGCGAAGAAGACGCTTAGCGGCAGGATCGTCGCCAGCCAGCGCGGCAACCCTCGTGCCTCCAGCTTGTCCGCCACCGGATCAAGCAGATAGGCAATGACGATCCCGGCGATGAAGGGCGGCATGACCGAGGCCGTCTGCCAGACGAACCAGCCGAAAATGACGATCCCGACAAGCCAGCCCCAATGAACGCGCGGCCACATGACGACGGGCGGCGGCGAGGATGAAGCCTCGTCTACGGGCTGCGCCTTATCCGTCATCATCTGGCAGCAGAGATTGCGGCCCCTCATCCCTGACAGGCATCGCTTCCGGCGGCGCCGTTGCTGGCGTTTCTATAGCGGGATCCTGTTCCGGGTCCGCGATTTCAGGTGCGGCAGGTGCGGCAGGTGCGGGAGGAGCGCCGTCGGGAATACCGACGGTCACCGTCGGCAAAGCGGCTTCACTGCCAATGCGTCGCCGAAGTCGGAAACCTGCCTCGCCCTGTTCGAGACGCAGACCACGCCGATCTAGCGCCAGTCGCAATGGCTGCACGCCCCCCAAATAAAACAACCGAACGCGCGATGTTCCGCCGATGTCCAGTGTCTCCAAGCTGTACCGTGGCAGCTCTGGCAAAACTGAGAGAATGCCTTCGATCGCCGACCATTCTTCTGTCGTCGGTGTGACGACGGTCGCAGTGATCGTGTTCGCTCGGGACAGGCCATCGTCGATCTCGGATGCAGCCGCAGCGATCGGCGCCAGCGCCACGCTGAGTGCGCTATCGGCCTGCAACAATCCGTCCTGAAGTGCGCCTGCATATAGCCCGTCAATCCGGCGAACGGCGGTCTGCAGCATGTCGTCGACATCTGCGGCCCCCTCTGCACGCAGGGTGAAACGATCGAGTTCGCGGGCGTCGGGACCAAATCGCGCGATGAACTCACCCGCAACCGGGCCGCCAGGGAAGCTGCGCGTCAGCCGCGCCTCGGCGACGACGATATTGTCGGCGTCATAGCGTTCGAGCGCAGCGCGCCAGAGTGTCCTGTCGTCACGGCGCGCCTGCCAGGCGTTGAGGAGAATATTGTCGCCTGCACTGCCGCCGGGACGGATATAGTCGATAACGCTCGATCCCGCGCCGAACTCCTGCCAAGCCTCGAACCAAGGGCTGTCCGGATCGAATGTCGTCATCGTGCCCGCATCGGCGAGAACCGGAATGAGGAGTACCGGGCTCGACTGTAGTAAGCGTGCGCCGAGCGGAAGGCGTCGGCCCGCACGCTGACGATCGAAGACGATACCGAGCGTCGCGATATAGCGTTCGCGCCCGAAACGCTCTTCCTCGACCTCGACCGCATCGATCATCGCATCGAGCGCGGCGTCCGACATTCGCGGCGCACTGTCGGCGCTTTGACCTGTCATCCGGGCCCACAAACGCGGCCAGGCGCGGCGCGGCGCTTCGCGAAAGGCGGCATCGCGCGCTTCCTCCACACTGTCCGCCCTGACGTCCAGAACGATCCCGCCAACTGTGAAGGCGGCGCCGGTCGCCGCCGGTTCGGCGGCGGAGCCCTCGCCCTGCGCACGCGATTGCGACCATGCGGCAGCAAATAGAAGGATCGCGGCGAGCGCGGTGAAAACACGAAAACCCATATCGGCCCTCTAGCGGAAGCGGGCGAGGATTTGGGAGTCGGATTCGCGTACGCGTGAAGTTAGGTCATCGGCCATGACGGACACCAAACATAATCAACGGCGCCCGATGACCTATGAAGGTGCCGGCGTCTCGATCGAAGCCGGAAACGCACTCGTTCGCGCAATCGCCCCGCTGGTCGCGGCAACGAAGCGTGCGGGTAGCGATGCGGACATCGGCGGCTTTGGCGCGTTCTTCGATCCAAAAGCCGCCGGTTTCGCAGACCCCCTGCTCGTCGCCGCGACAGATGGCGTCGGCACGAAGCTGCGTCTGGCAATCGACGCCAACGCGCATGGCGGCGTCGGCATCGACCTTGTCGCCATGTGTGTGAACGACCTCATCGTGCAGGGTGCCGAGCCGCTGTTCTTCCTCGATTATTTCGCGACTGGTAAGCTCGAGCAAGGCGTCGCCGAAGCGGTTGTTGCCGGTATCGCCGAAGGTTGCCGGATCGCGGGCTGCGCACTCGTCGGTGGCGAGACGGCCGAGATGCCAGGCATGTACGCGGAAGGCGACTACGATCTCGCCGGTTTCAGCGTCGGTGCCGTTGAGCGGGGCGAGCAGCTGTCGGGAGAGACGATCGGTGCGGGCGACGCCATCCTCGGGCTCGCATCCAGCGGTGTCCACTCGAATGGCTTTTCGCTGGTTCGCCGGATCGTCGACGAGTTTGAGCATGATCTGGCGGCTCCGGCGCCTTTCGATGAGAGCTACTCGCTCGCCGACGCGCTCCTCGAACCGACGCGGATCTACGTCGCGTCGCTACTGCCGGTTATTCGGGCGGGTCGGGTGAAGGCTTGCGCGCATATCACCGGGGGCGGCCTTCTCGAGAATATTCCCCGCATACTCGGGAAAAATCAGCGCGCCGTTGTCGAAGCCGGCACATGGCCCCTCCCCCCGACCATGACATGGCTGCAGAGCGAAGGCCGGATCGCGCCGGATGAACTTGCACGCACCTTCAATTGCGGAATTGGAATGGCTGTCATCTGCGACGAGGGTGATGCTGATGCGCTGTCCGCCGAGCTGACTGACGCTGGCGAAACCGTGCACAGCATCGGCCGCATAGCCGCAGGCACTCGCGGCACCGACGTCATCGGCACGTCCGGACTTTGGGGCGCGCAGGCCGACTGGACTGCGAGCTATGACCACTAAGGCGCGCGTCGCCGTCCTGATTTCCGGCGCGGGCACGAATCTGGCCGCGCTGCTCTACGCCTCACATGTCGACGATTGCCCCTACGAAATCACTTTCGTCGCGACGAACAATCCGGAAGCGGAAGGTCTGCAGATTGCAGAGGCGGAAGGCGTTCCAACCTGGGCACGCTCACATAAAGGCATGGATCGCGCCGCGTTCGACGAACTAATTGGGGCGGCGCTTGAAGAGGCAGAGGCGGACTATGTCGCGCTCGCTGGCTATATGCGCCTGTTGTCGCCCGATCTCGTATCGCGATGGGAGGGGCGGATGCTCAACATCCATCCGTCGCTGCTTCCCAAGTACAAGGGCCTCGATACTTTTCAGCGCGCCCTCGATGCGGGAGATCGCGATGCCGGATGCTCAGTTCACCTGGTAACGGCCGAAGTGGACGACGGGCCTGTTCTTGCGCAAACGAAGGTCGCAATCACGTCGGGAGACGACGCGAATAGTCTCGCACGCCGCGTGCAATTTGCCGAGCACCAGCTCTATCCGCGCACGCTCGCACGTTACGTCACCCGCTACGAAGACCCGGAATGGTTGCTCGCCGAGGTCACGAAGCGTGCGACCGTTCTTCCGGAAGCAGAAGTCCGAATGACGCATGGCTCACCAGGCTTCTGGTGCGGCAAATTTTTCGCGATCTTTTCCGACAACCATCATGGCGATGGTCGCATCGCCTTGCTCGTGAAAACAAGTGGTAAGGAAGAGATGGAAGCTCTCGTCGAGGCCGACCCCGAGTTGTACCACCGTCCCGCTTATTACGGGGCAAGCGGCTGGATCGGCGTACGTCTCGATAGCGGCGCTCCCGATTGGGAACTCGTCGACAGCTGGCTGCACCGCAGTTGGCGCAGCATCGCGCCGAAACGGCTAACGAAGCTGCTGGACGCGGCAGACGACTTCTGAGCTGTGCCCCTCCCTCCTGGGAAAGAGGGGCATCAGGCGTCAACCGACGATTTCGCTTTCTTCGAAAAACTGCGCGATCTCGATCTTCGCGTTTTCGGCGCTGTCGGAGCCGTGCACGCTGTTGGCGTCGATGCTCTCGGCGAACTCGGCACGGATCGTCCCGGCGTCTGCGTCTGCGGGGTTCGTCGCGCCCATCACTTCACGGTTGCGAGCGATGGCGTTCTCGCCCTCGAGGACCTGGACGACGACGGGACCGGAGGTCATGAAGCTGACAAGATCGCCATAGAACGGGCGTTCCTTGTGAACTTCGTAGAATTTCTCGGCCTGGTTCTTCGTCAGCTGAACGCGGCGGCTGGCGACGACGCGAAGACCCGCTTCCTCCAGCTTTTTCGTGACGGCACCCGTCAGGTTGCGCCGAGTGGCGTCCGGCTTGATGATCGAGAAGGTGCGTTCCTGCGCCATGGCGGGGTCTCCGAGCTTGTGTATCTGTTGGAAAATGCTGCGCTGCACCTAAGCTTTCGGATGGAGCAGCGCAACGTTCTCGGTTCTAGGAGATAGCGCGGGTCAGACGTTCGAGCGCATCGCGAAGAGCCGCGCGCTCGGCCTCGGCGCTTTCGCCTGTTTCACCGCCCGCCAAAACGTCCCGCTGCCAATCGTCGAGACGCAGGCGCACTTCGTCCGCAAGCAAGTCGAGCGGTCGGTCGCCATCACCTGCCATTCGCGATGCCATCGCATAGTCGCCGCCGTGGTAAAGAAGCGGTGGCAAGGCGCTGCGCGAGAAGCGGGTCACCTCACCTACGAAGATGACATGATCGCCGCCGTCATACTGGTGCGCAGTCGCGCAGATGAAACGTGCGGCGCACTTGGAGAGAAGCGGAATGCCGTCCGGCCCGCGCGAAACGTCGACACCCGCAAACTTGTCTTCACCGCTCGTGGCGAACCTTGTCGAAAGGTCACGCTGATCGGAAGCCAAGACATGAACCGCGAACCGGTCGGCATCGCTGAACACGGGCAGATTTCGCGATGCCCGCGCCAGGCTCCACAACACCATTGGCGGGTCGAGCGAGACCGAATTGAAGCTGTTCGCCGTCAATCCGACATCGTTCCCATTTGCATCGACGGTCGTCACGACTGTTACGCCGGTGGCGAAGCTGCCGAGCGCGGCGCGAAAGGCCTTGGGATCGAAATCGTCATCGGTCATCAGAATTTCGCGCCTTCACCCGAAGTTACGCGCGCGCGCAACCGCCTACCTCTTCGTGTTGCGGGCTGGACAGCGGCGGCGAGCGGGCAGAGGGGTGGACAGAACATCTAAAGAGGGACCATCGCCATGCACTCACTCCGCTCCACGCTGACCGAAGACGGCTTCATCGAACTTGCCATGCACGACATGCCGGAAAAGGAGCTGAAGCCGACCGAAGTGCTCGTCGAGGTTGAAGCGACCCCCGTCAATCCGTCCGACCTCGGTGTAATGTTCGGCGTTGCCGACACCGAAAAGGCCGAAACCGTCGAGCGGGAGGGCAAGAAGGTCCTGCGAGCGCCTGTCCCGCCAGCGATGGTGGATCGGTTTCGTGCCCGCGTCGGGAAGCCGGTGCCCATCGGTAACGAGGGCGCGGGCCGCGTGGTGAAGGCTGGCTCATCCGACATGGCGCAGGGTCTGATGGGGAAGATGGTCGCCGCGGTATCTGGCGCGATGTATGCGAGCCACGCGAAGGTCGATGCCACCATGTGCTTTCCCCACAATGAGGGCACGACCGCCGTCCAGGGCGCGTCGAGTTTCGTCAATCCACTGACGGCTCTCGGCATGACCGAAACGATGAAGGCCGAGGGTCACAAGGCGCTCGTCCATACCGCGGCGGCCTCGAACTTGGGCCAGATGCTGAACCGCATCTGCCTTGCCGACGGCATCGACCTCGTCTGCATCGTTCGCAAGCCGGAGCAGGCGAAACTTCTGCGCGATGCCGGTGCGAAACATGTCGTCGACTCCAGCGAGGGAAGCTTCAAGAAGGACCTTGTCGATGCGCTCGCAGAAACGGGCGCGACGCTCGCCTTTGACGCGACGGGCGGCGGCACGCTGGCCAGCGACATCCTCACGTGCATGGAACGCGCAGAACTTCGGAAGGGTGACGAGGCCTCGGTTTACGGCTCGACGACACATAAGCAGGTCTATCTCTACGGCAGCCTCGACATGTCTCCGACGGTCCTGACCCGGAATTACGGCATGTATTGGGGCGTAGGTGGCTGGCTCCTGACGCCATTCCTCGCGAAGACGGATCCGCAAAAAGTTATGCAGCTCCGCCAACGTGTGGCCGACGAGATCGATACGACGTTCAAGAGCGAATATACCGCCGAGATCGGACTGGAAGACGTGCTCGACGCGAAAATTGCAAAGGCGATGCAGGCGAAGGCGACGGGCGAAAAATTCCTGATCCGTCCGTAGCGGACGGTCAAGCGCGCATACCGGATGGCTAAAAATCGAATGATTGGGAAATCGCGATGAGAACCACCCGCGCTGTAATCCGAGAACATGGCGGACCTGGGGTCATTGCATTCGAAGACGCCACTCTACCGCACCCAGGTCGCGACGAAGTGCAGGTTCGCATAAACGCCATCGGCTTAAATATGATCGATACCTACCATCGTTCAGGCATCTATCCCGTAGCGCTGCCGAGCGGTCTTGGTATCGAGTTTGCTGGCCGTATCGAGATCATAGGCGAGAATGTCGCTGGTTTTAAGATCGGGGACCGTGTCGCCGCCTTCGCCCCGCCGCTTGGCGCTTACGCGACCGCGCGAAACGTCCCCGCGTCTATTCTTGTGCCGATACCGGACGACCTGGGCGATGAGGAAGCTGCGGCAGTCTTGCTGAAGGGATGTACGGCAGAGTTTTTAATCGAACGCTGCGGTCGGATCGAGGCCGGCATGGACGTTCTCATCCATGCCGCGGCGGGCGCAATGGGCCTACTTCTCACCCAATGGCTAACCGCAATCGGCGCGCGGGTTATCGGAACCACGTCGAGCGATGAGAAAGCCGAGAAAGCGAAAGCAATGGGC
>JBAUIQ010000408.1:0-3339 GCA_049683075.1 Pacificimonas sp. | reverse complement strand
GCATGTACATGATGTACCATGAGGAGCTGGAAAGCCTGACGACGCATTTTCCGGAGATCGAGCGGGCCCGCTTCTGGATGACGTTCGGCGACAGTTACCTTACGCATCTCGAAGTGCTCGAAAACGTCGGCATGACGTCGATCGAGCCGATCAACTATGGCGGTCAGGAGATCGTCCCGTTGCAGTTCCTGAAGGCCGTGTTGCCCGAACCCGCCGATCTAGGTGCGACGACCAAGGGCAAGACCTGCATCGGCGACATCGCCACTGGGCCTGCGAAGGACGGCTCGGGCGACGCGACCTATTATCTCTACAATGTCTGCGACCATGAAGAGGCCTATCGCGAGACTGGCAACCAGGCCGTCAGCTATACGACCGGAGTCCCGGCGATGATCGGCGCGGCGTTGATGCTACGCGGCGATTGGGCCGGTGCGGGCGTCTTCAATATCGAACAGCTCGATCCCGACTCGTTCATGACGATGCTTAACGAGCACGGCCTGCCGTGGGAGTTGGTCGAGGGCGCGAAACCGCTGGACGCCTGATGGCCGGGTTGATGGCGACGCAGGCTGGTGATCCCGGCGCGTTTGCGGACTTCGACTTGGCCCGCGTCGAAACGCCCGCTTTCGTTGTCGATGCTGCGGCGTTGCGCCGGAACGTTGCGATCCTGAACGACGTCAGGACGCGGTCCGGCGCGAAGATCCTGTTGGCGCTGAAGGCCTTTTCAATGTGGCGGACGGCGGACATCACACATGGTCCGCTCGACGGCACCTGCGCGTCGGGCTTGTGGGAAGCACGGCTGGCGGCGGCGCACTATCCGGGCCTGATCGAGACCTTCTCACCGGTTTATAAAGCCGCCGACCTTCGAGAGATCGCGGCGCTGTCCGACACCATCGTCTTCAACACGCCGCAGCAATTCGCACGGCATCGGGAGCTGCTCGAGCGTACCGGTGAAACCTTCGACATTGGCATTAGGATCAACCCGCAGCACAGCGAGGGCGAGGTCCCCAAATACGACCCCGCCGCGCCCGGCTCACGCCTTGGCTTTCCGCTATCGCAGCTGCGCGAGGAGCATCTCTCGGGCGTCCATGGCATCCATTTCCATACCCTTTGCGAGCAGGGCTTTGCGCCGCTCGCCAGGACATGGTCCGCCATTGAAGCGAAGATCGGCCCATGGCTGCACCGGCTCGACTGGATCAACATGGGCGGTGGGCATCATATCACGCGCGACGATTATGATCTCGATGAACTTGTGAGCCTTTTACGGCAAGTGTCTGAGAAATATAATGTTCATGTTTACTTAGAGCCAGGCGAAGCCGTCGCTCTCGACGCGGGCATCCTCGTCGGTGAGGTTCTGGACACTTTCGAGAATGACGGCACACAGGCCATTCTCGACATCAGCGCGACATGCCACATGCCAGACGTCATCGAGGCGCCCTATCGCCCCGCGCTTTTCGGCGAACCTGAAGAGGGGACAACGGCGCGGCTCGGCGGTCCGTCATGTCTCGCAGGCGATGTGATCGGCGACTATCGGTTCGATGCGGAGCCCAAGCCCGGAGACCGCATCGCCTTTCTCGATCAGGCACATTATTCGATGGTGAAGACGACGACCTTCAATGGCGTCCCTCTGCCCAGCATCTACTTGTGGGATTCCGAGACCGACGACCTTGAGCAGGTTCGTGCGTTCGGATGGCAGGACTTCGCGACGCGGCTGTCTTGATCAGCGTGGTGGCTGACCGACGGGCCCGGTCGGAACGGTCAGCCCGTCCGGAAAGTCGAGAGCCTTCGCACCAACCTCATATGTGGACTGAAGAAACGTCATCAGCGCGGCATCGGGGTCGTCGGCTTTCCGAAGAGCTTCGTACGGCAACACATATTCGCCAAGGCCATCATGCCAGCTGGCATTGCCGGGCCGTACAGGCTTGTTTTTAAAAGCTTCGACTGCTGGATAGGTGTAGGCGTAGATCGCCGCTTCTTCGATGCCGCCGCCACCGGACCAAAAACCTGCGCTGACCACTTCATGGCTATAGGCCTCGCGCGTTACTTCGTCGGGCAAATTCGGAAATCCGCCCGGATGCCGCGGCGCTTCGCGACCGGAAAAGCGCGTGACGGCGAGGTCGAAGCTGCCCCAGAACAAGTGGCTGGGCGACGACTTGCCGACGAAGCCGGACCGGAAATCCTCGAACACGCGGTCGACGCTGCGAAAGGCGCCGTGCAATCGGCGTGCGACGTCGGCGTTCCAGACGCGCGGACGGTCGTCCTGATGAAAGGGTATGGCTTCCTCGACTTCATTCGGTCCGCCGGACAGCGGCGCCAGTGCCCCGATTTCCGCGAGCGCCGCAGTGAGTTCGGACGTGAAAGCTGCCACAGTCTGGCCAGTGAGCGAAAAGCTCGCGAACTTTCCGTCCGACGACCAGAGGCGCACGGCCTCCGACTGCACGTCGAACATCAGTTCATAGTCATCGTCGCCCGCGGGAAGCACGTAAGTGCGAAAGCCGCGCGGAACGACGCGGAGCGCGACGTGCCAACCGTGATTGCGCCACGGCTTCGTGCGCGTCGGCAGTTTGCCGATGACTTGCAGCCAGGCGTGGATACTTTCGTAGACGTCCCGTTCCGCCCGATAGTCGAGGACGGGCCAGCGCATCAGAAAAACGCCTGCACGCCAGTCTGCGCGCGCCCGAGGATTAGCGCATGGATGTCATGCGTGCCCTCGTAGGTGTTGACGGCCTCTAGGTTCATGACGTGGCGGATAACGCCATATTCGTCGCTAATGCCATTGCCCCCATGCATGTCTCGCGCCTCACGAGCGATGGCGAGTGCCTTGCCGCAATTGTTGCGCTTCAGGATGGAGATCGTTTCAGGCGGCAGGCGGCCCTCGTCCATCAACTTTCCTGCCCGCCAGGAACCGAGAAGGCCGAGGCTGATCTCGGTCTGCATATCCGCGAGCTTCTTCTGGAACAGCTGCATTCCGGCCAGAGGTTTCCCGAACTGGTGCCGGTCGAGGCCATATTGCCGCGCGGCATGCCAGCAATACTCGGCCGCACCCATCGCGCCCCAGCTGATGCCGTAACGCGCCTTGTTCAGGCAGCCGAACGGACCCTTCAGGCCCTTCACATTCGGCAGCAGGCGGTCGGCGGGGATGCGGACATCCTCCATCACGATCTCGCCCGTCACCCAGGCGCGCAGAGAGAATTTGCCTTCGATCTTCGGTGTCTTGAGGCCGTCATCGCTGCGTTCCAGCACAAAACCGCGAATATCGCCCTCATCGTCCTTCGCCCAGACGACGAACACCTGCGCGATCGGCGAATTGGTGATCCACATCTTTGCGCCATTAAGGACATAGCC
>JBAUIQ010000407.1:0-6188 GCA_049683075.1 Pacificimonas sp. | reverse complement strand
GGGTCTCGCCAGCGACCTGATGCGCGACTTTCCGGGAACCGCAGGGGAGACTGTGACGTATCGTCCGTGAAGGAGAGACGATGATGTCGAACGAAAACAGCTTCCAGACCAACCAATATGTGAAGTGGGACTGGGGCAACGGCACGGCCAAGGGTCAGATCGAAGAGCGCTTCGAGCGTGAAGTCACCCGGACGCTGCAGGGCAGCGAAGTCACGAAGGACGGTGACGAAGACAATCCGGCCTACCTGATCAAGCAGGAGGACGGCGACAAGGTCCTGAAGCGCGGCTCCGAGATCGAGGCCGACCCGCAAAGCTAGCCGGGCTCAGTCCGCGCGTCCCCGCGCCGCGATCTCGTCGCGGATTTCGCGGTGACGCGCGGCCGTCAGCGGGTGGTTCCAGATCATGGCCGCGGCCGCGATCGCGAGGACGCCCGGCGCCACGCCGTAGATGATCTTCAACGCGAGCAGTGGCTCCGCCATGGTTTCGCCCGCCGCGTCATAATCGAACCAGCCGAGCGCGATCAGCGGCACCCCGGCACCCAGCGCCACGCCAAACTTCTGCACCATGCTTTCCGCCGAATAGAACAATCCCTGCTGCCGATCGTCGGACGTCGCCGTATCGATGTCCGCGGCGTCCGCAATCATCGCGTTCGGCAACAGCAGCAACGCACCGTAGCAGGCGCCCTTCGACACGAAGATCGCGATTAGCGCCGCATCGTCGCCCGGTCCCAGAATCAGCATTCCGAAATTCGTCAGCGCCACGAAGAACAGAGCCAGCGCGAACGCCCTGTGCTTCTCCATGCGGCGCGCCAGCCATGTCCAGATCGGCACGCACAGGAGGCCGGCGACGAAATAATAGAAGTAGATCGCCGCAATATTCTGGACGCCGACGACATCGCGGGCGAAAAATACAGTGAGAGACTGTCGCACCGCCTCGCCCGTGGAGATGATCAAAACGACGATGATGATGCGCACGAACGGCCCGTTCGACAGGACCGTCTTCGCCATCTTCAGCGGCGCGAGCTTGGCCTTCGTCTGCGGCGCGTCCGGCTCCGGCACGGTAAAGAAGATGAGCGCGGCGATGGGCGGCAGGATCGCGACAATCACGAGGCCCATCACCTGCATGACCTCAAGGTTCGTCGCCCCCTCTTGTGCCAGAACAGCGGCCGGAATCAGCGTCGAGGCAAGAATGCCGATGATCAGGAAGAACTGGATCGTCGAGCTGATCCGCGTCCGCAGATTATAGTCCGGCGATAATTCGGCCGACCATGCATAGTAGGGCAGGCGAAGCGTCGTAATGCCGAAATAGAGAAGCGACACCGCCACCACGAGATAGACGAATGTCGCGTCGAGCGGCGGCCGGAACAGCATCCATGTTCCCGCCATCAGCGTCGCGGACCCGAAGATCAGCCAGACCTTCCGCCGCCCCATGGCGGGCCGCCAGCGGTCGCTGATGATCCCGACCATCGGGTCCGTCACCACGTCGAGAAGCCGCGTCACGAGAAGCGCGGTTCCAACAAGCCCGAGCGCGATCCCCAGCTCCCCGCCGTAAAGCGGGCCCAGAAAGATCGCGACCGGCAGCGCAATCATGCCGACGGGCAGCGACAGCGTTCCGAAAATCGCAATCGTGCGGAAGGACAGGGCGGGCGCGGCCGGCGACGAACGCTCCCCTCCGCCCGGCGGCGTCACGACATCCCTAACGGACAGGGCGTAGGTCTTTAGCTATCGTTACAGCCATGCGGCTTCCCCAGAAGGAAGACTCAAGCTTAGGCGCGTTCCATCTTCACGCACCGGCCAGTTTCGCTAGAGCCGTCCGCCTTCGCCGAGCATGGCCTTCAAATTGTCGAGATAGCCGATCCACGCCTCGCGTCCCTCGGCGGTCATATGCGCGACCGTCAGCGGCTTGCGGTCGACGAACGTCTTCTCCACCCGCACATAACCTGCATCTTCAAGCTTTCTAAGGTGCACGGACAGGTTGCCGTCCGTTACCTTCGCATGGTGCTTGAGATCGGCGAAGTCCGCGCTCTTCGCGCCCGACAGATAGGCCATGACCGCCAGCCGCACGCGCCCGTGGATCAGATCATCGATCTCTCGATAATCGAACCGCCCGTCGGCATCCTCGTCCTCGGCCATGTTAGCCATCCTCGCGCGCGACAAGACCCCGGCCGAGGGGAACCGACACGAGAAAAATGCCGAGCGCATAGACGAAATAGAGCCACGGATTAGCAATAATCGTCACGGTAACCCCGGCGAAGACAAAGGCGAGGATCGCGTATCGCTTCATCCAGTCCGCGCCCGCCGCCGCCGCGCTCGCGCTGATCGCGATGCCGTAGATCGAAAAACTGATCGGGGCGAGCATGGCGAAGCCCGCGCTTGTGACAGTGTCGAAGCCACCGACCAGCCCATGCGTGAACAGCCCGATCGCGAGAACCCCGAAGGTTGCACCCGCCGCCTGCCAGACCTGACGCTCGACGCGCTGCGCCGACGCGAGCGGCGTTCTGTCTCGTTTGCCACCCGACTTGGTGATCGCCAGCGCCAGCATCGCCGCGCCGAACCAGCTGATGGCGAGCGACCATGGCGGGGCCGCGAACAACCCCGCGGCCAGCGCACCATGGTACAGGCCTGCGAGCGGCAGGATCGTGCCCCAGATGAGAAAATCGCGCCCGCCGAGCAGCGGCCGGTCACGCCCAGCCTCGGCAATACGGCGAAGTTCGTTGAGATCGGTATCGGTCATATCATCACCTTCGTTCAGCCGCCGGTCGTCAAGCGCAGTCCAACCGCGCCGATCAATATCATCAGGATAAAACCATATTGTAGCGGGCCGAGGACCTCCGAAAAGACCACAGCGCCGAGTGCCGAGGCCGCGACGATCCCAACGCCGGCCCAAAGGGCATAGACGACGCCCAGTGGCAGGACCTTCATGGCGGGCGCGAGCATCCAAAAACATGCGGAATAGAGCGCGATCGACAGCGCGCCCCACTGCCAAAGCCGGAAACCGTCCGAGAGTTTCAGGAGGAAGGTCGCCGTCACCTCGAGCACAATGGCTGCGGCCAGAAACATCCACGCGGTCATTGATCAACTCCCCTGTGCAACCAAGGAGGCTGCGGGTCGGCTTTTAATGTGTAGTCCGACCCGCAACCCATGGGCGGCGCTATTTGCGGCCGTAGATCATCGTAACAGCGGCGCTCTGATCGCTCTCGCCAATGACGAGGCTAGTGGCCTCGAAGGTCGGCGCAGCGCGCATCGTCTCGCCATTCAGCATCGCCCAACCGTCCAGCGGACCACGCTCGCCCATGTCGAATTCGCCATTGCCGTCGTCGTCGTGCCAAACGCTGATCGAATAGGTGCCGGGCGCGACGCCGCTAACGGGGACAGACACCGTACCGGCGGCGGGGGCCTCGACAATGGTGCCATAAGTGCCGTCATTCTTCATGAACTGATCCGCCGTCTGCAAACTGACATAGAGCTTGCCATCCGCCTGGCGGACATTCTCGACGTCGACGGTCAGCGTCGCCGCGGCGGCGGGCAATGTCACCATGGCAAAGCTGGCGAGGACGATGGTCGAAATCGACTGGGTGATGGTCATTTGGCTTCTCCTTCTGCATTGATGCGCACTTTATGAATCAAAGTCTAATATCTGTCAATGAATATCGAAGCACTTTATGATGCGAAGTCGAGAACCACGAAAAAGCCGCGCCGTCCGATTCGGATGACGCGGCTCTTCCTTCGGCAGTACCGGCGTTCTTGCGTTACTCGGCAGGCGTCTCCGCGGCTTCCGGGGCAGCAGCCTCGCTGACAGCTGCGGCGCGTTCGGCGTCGGCTGCGGCTTCCGCCGCGGCCTGCGCTTCCAGTGCTTTCCGCTGCTTGTCGCGCAGCTTCTGGTCCCGCTTGTTCGCCTCAAGCCGTGCACGGTTCATAGCTGCACCGGTACCCGCCGGGATCAGCCGGCCGACGATGACGTTCTCCTTCAGGCCGTCGAGCGAGTCGACCTTGCCCTGAACCGACGCCTCCGTGAGGACGCGCGTCGTTTCCTGGAATGACGCCGCCGAGATAAAGCTGCGGGTCTGGAGCGACGCCTTGGTGATGCCGAGAAGGACCGGCTTACCGGTCGCCTTCTTCTGACGCGAGGTCAGCTTGGCATTTTCCTCGTTCATCTCGCGCTCGTCGACCTGCTCGCCGACCAACAACGTCGTGTCGCCGCCGCACGTGATCTCGACCTTCTGCAGCATCTGGCGAACGATCGTCTCGATGTGCTTGTCGTTGATCTTCACGCCCTGCAGTCGATAGACCTCCTGGATCTCCCAGACGAGATATTCGGCCAGCGCCTCGACGCCCATGACATCCAGAATATCATGCGGATCGGGGTTGCCGTCGACCAGATAGTCGCCCTTCCGGACCGTATCGCCATCCTGCACACTAAGGTGCTTGCCCTTCGGCACGGAGAGATCGACGCTGTCGCCCTCCTCCGGATGGATGATCAGCTTCTTCTTGGTCTTGTAGTCGCGGCCGAATTCCACGCGGCCGTCGATCGGCGCGATCACCGCATTGTCCTTCGGCTTACGGGCCTCGAACAGCTCGGCGACACGCGGCAGACCGCCGGTGATGTCGCGCGTCTTCGCCGCCTCGCGTGGAATACGCGCGATGACCTCGCCCGGAGCGACCTCCTGCCCCTCGGCGACCGAGAGAATGGCGCCGACGGACAGCTGATAGACGGCGGCGTCTTCCGACTTGCCGCTGGTCAGCGTCAGACGCGGTTTGAGGTCCGCCGCCTTCGGCTGGCTTCTCCAGTCGACCACCGTCTTGTTGGTGATGCCGGTCGCCTCGTCGGCGGCCTCTTCCATCGAAACGCCCTCGACGAGATCCTGATAGCCGACGATACCGCCCTTATCGGTGATGACGGGCGCGGTGTACGGATCCCACTCGGCAAGGCGATCGCCCTGCTTCACGAGATGTCCTTCGGGCCAAGTAATCTGCGCGCCATAGGGAATACGGTTCAGGCTGCGCTCGCGGCCTTCCATATCCATGACCGCAAGTTCGCCACCGCGGCTCATCGCGATGCGCCGACCCTTGGCGTCGACGATGGTCTCGAGGTTGCGATACTCGACCTTGCCCTCGAACGAAGATTCCAGCGTCGACTGCTCGGAAACCTGCGCGGCGCCGCCGATGTGGAAGGTCCGCATCGTCAGCTGCGTGCCCGGTTCGCCGATGGACTGCGCGGCAATAACGCCGACGGCCTCGCCGATGTTCACCGGGGTTCCGCGTGCCAGATCGCGACCATAGCAGCTGCCGCAGACGCCCAGCTTGGTCTCGCAGACGAGCGGCGAGCGAATGAGGACGCTGGCGGGCTCGACGGCCTCAATAACCTTGACGTCTTCTTCGTCGAGGAGCTTGCCGGACGACATCACGACATCGCCCGTTTTCGCATCGACGACATCGTCGGCGAGCGTGCGGCCGAGGATGCGCTCGCCAAGCGACACGATGGTCGTGCCGCCCTCGACGATGGCCTTGACGGTCAGTGCGTTCTCCGTACCGCAATCCTCTTCCATGATGACGCAATCCTGCGACACATCGACGAGGCGGCGGGTGAGGTAACCCGAGTTGGCGGTCTTCAGCGCCGTGTCCGCGAGACCCTTGCGGGCACCGTGGGTGGAGTTGAAGTATTCAAGGACGGTCAGGCCTTCCTTGAAGTTCGAGATGATCGGCGTTTCGATGATCTCGCCGCTCGGCTTGGCCATCAGGCCACGCATACCGGCCAGCTGCTTCATCTGCGCGGGCGAACCACGCGCACCGGAATGCGCCATCATGTAAATGGCGTTCACAGGCTTCTCGCGGCCGTCGGCGTCCAGTTCGTGCGCCGACAGCTTGTTCATCATGGCGTCGGCCACCTGGTCGCCGCAGCGGGACCAGGCATCGATGACCTTGTTGTACTTCTCGCCCTGCGTGATCAGGCCGTCCTGATATTGCTGTTCGAAATCGGCGACGGTGGCACGGGCATCCGTGATCATTGCCTCCTTCTCGTGCGGAATGATCATGTCGTCCTTGCCGAACGAAATGCCGGCCGAGCAGGCGTGGCGGAAACCGAGATCCATGATCGCGTCGGCGAACAGGACGGTCTCCTTCTGCCCAGTCTCGCGATAGACGACGTCAATGACGTCCGCGATTTCCTTCTTCGTCAGAAGGCGGTTGATC
>JBAUIQ010000406.1:0-8821 GCA_049683075.1 Pacificimonas sp. | reverse complement strand
GCTGGGGCCGCCGGGGCCGCCGCAGCGGCTGGCATCGGCGGCGGGGTTTGGCCGTTTTCGCGCATTCGCTCCCGGAAGGCGATCTGATAGTCGCGAACCTGATCGAAATGATCCTGATAAATGGATTCGATTTCCGCGAGCGCGATCATGCTGTAGTCCTGGAGCGCGCCGACGCCCGTCGGCAGCTCGTTTGCGGCGCGCAGATGTTCGAATGCGACCGGGCAAAATTGATCGAGCGTCGCTGGTCGGGCGAAGTGATTATAAAGCGACGTCATGTGCCGATCGCGTGCCCGCTTGCCGCGCGCGTTTTCACGGATAAATTTCGCCTCGACCTGTTTGTTCGCGTTTGCGAGCGTCGTCTTGAATTTTTTGATGAACGCATTGTACGCGTCGGTCATGTCCATGCCTGGTTTCGAACGGCAGGAAAGGGCGCCGACGTTCATTGCCGAGCGGAAATGAAACATCGTTTCCAAGGGGCCGATGTCCGTATTCGGCGTCACATAGGTTCCGCTCGCGTCCTTCGGCGGCAGCACCATGTTGAAATAATATGGGTCCGGATCGCCGAGTTCAGCAGGCGGCGGTGGCGGCGGTGGTGCCGACGCGGTTTCCACGGGCGCCGCGACGGTGCAGGCGCCGAGCGCGATAGAAGCTGCGGAAACGGCTAGCAGGACTTTACGCATGTTCAATCGGACCTTTTCCCATTGGGCTATGGCCTCCTTCACAACAGATGCGCCGTGAAACAAGCCTGAACGGCGCGTTTGGCGCACGTCCGATTGACTTCACCAAGCGAGAGAGGCCTAGTTGCAACAATGAAGGCCGAAAATTACCTGCCGCCGCTGCGCTGGCTCAAGACGTATTCGGCAGCATCGGCGGGGGCGGACCTCCTCGCGGGCGCCATCCTCGCTGTTCTTCTCGTGCCGCAGGCGATGGCCTACGCGCTTCTCGCGGGACTGCCCCCGGAGGTCGGCCTCTACACCGCGATCGCGCCGCCACTCGTTTATGCGATGCTGGGAACCAGCAGCTATGCCTCAATGGGGCCGGTGGCGCTTGCCTCCCTGCTTGTGGCGGACGCAATCGGCACCAGTGACCTGCCCGCGACGCAGGCGGCGGCGATTATCGCCGTCGAGGTCGGGGTGATCCTCATTGTTCTCGGCGTGCTGCGCCTCGGGCGGCTCGTCAACTTCATCAGCGACCCGGCGTTACTCGGCTTTACCGCCGCCGCCGCCGTTCTGATTGCGGCGAGCCAACTTCCGGCTCTTCTTGGTGTCGAGGCCGAACGTGCAGGGACACTCAGCGGCGTTATTGAAGGGATCGCACCGATGCTGTCGGAGATCCATTTTTCAACGCTCCTGCTCGGCGGCGGCGCGCTCGCGCTGTTGCTTCTCGGTGACCGCTTCGGCGCAGCAGGCCTTTGGAAGCTAGGTGTCCGGCCGCCGTGGCGCACGGCGCTCGTAAAATCGATACCTCTTCTCGTGCTGATTGGTGCCGCCGTCGTCGCCGCGCTGTTCGTGCCCGGAACGGAAACGGTCCGCGAACCGCCATCGGGCCTGCCGCCGATCACGTTCCCGCCATTTGCCATGGATGCCTGGCTGTCGCTTGCAATGCCGAGCGTCGTCATTGCCATCGTGGTGTTCGTGACGGGGACGGCGGTCGCAAAGTCCCTCGCGGGACGCCGTCGGCAGGCGCTCGACACGAGCCAAGAGGCCATCGCGATCGGCGCGGCAAGCGTCGCGGGGGCACTGACGGGTGGCTATGCCCCCGGGGTTAGCCTTAGCCGCTCCGCGCTCGTCTATGACAGTGGCGGGCAAACGCCGCTCGCATCCGGCGTCGCCGCCATCATCGTGATGATCGTCGCGCTGTTCTTTGCCGCGCCACTTGCGATGCTGCCAACGGCGGCCCTTGCCGCGCTCGTCATGAGCGCTGTTTTCAGCCTCGTAAAAGCCCGGGCGATCCTGTCGACATGGCGACATTCGAAGATCGAGGGCGGCGTTTTTCTGGTCACGCTGGCGGGGACATTGTTCTTGGGGGTTCAATGGGGTCTTGCGGCGGGAACGGCTGCGGGCGTCGTGGCATTCCTCTGGTTCTCAAGCCTACCGCGCGTAACAAGGCTCGGAACCGTCGAGGGCGAGGATCGCTATCGTTCGATCCTGCGGGACGATGTCGAGACTGTCGACTCGCTTCCGGTCCTTGCGATCCGCATCGACCGTTCGATCTATTTCGGCAATGTCGGACACTGCGAAGATCAGCTTCTGACGCTTTTGCAGGAACACCCGGACGCCCAATGCCTCCTGATTGATATGAAGAGCGTGAATGACGTCGACTCTTCCGGTCTATCGATGCTCTCGCGCTTGGTTGAGCATGTCGAGGAAAAGAAACTGACGGTGGGTTTTGCCGAGGTCCACGAGCATCTGAAACCGCGGCTCAACCGCGCGCATGAATTGCGTGCTTGCGAAAGCTATCACGATGTCTCCCACGGCGTAGAAGAGATGGCGAAAACCTGCGGTAGATCAGAAAATGGTGCTTTACCAAGGTAAGACACCATGATAGCACCGCTGCCGTAAATTACAGAGAGGCCGCGACCATGCTCACGATTGCCGACGTCAGCCACGTCTACCCTAACGGCACGCGCGCGCTCGATGGGGTAACGCTCGACATTCCCACCGGCATGTATGGCCTCCTGGGGCCGAACGGTGCGGGAAAGTCGTCACTGATGCGGTGTATCGCGACGCTGCAGACACCAACGTCTGGCGCTATCCACTTCGGCGATATCGACGTGATTGCCGATCCGGAGAAGCTGCGCGAGCGGCTGGGTTACCTGCCGCAGGACTTCGGCGTCTATCCGCGCGTCAACGCATATGACATGCTGGATCATATGGCCGTCCTGAAGGGCGTAACGTCCGCCGCGGATCGGAAAACGACGGTGGAAACGCTTCTCAATCAGACGAACCTTTGGCCTGTCAGAAAGAAGGCGATCGCTGGCTTTTCCGGGGGGATGCGGCAGCGGTTCGGCATCGCACAGGCGCTTATCGGCAATCCAGACCTGATCATCGTCGACGAACCGACAGCGGGCCTCGACCCCGAAGAGCGCAACCGCTTCCTGAATCTCCTGGCCGAGATCGGCGAACGCGTCGTCGTTATCCTGTCGACACACATTGTTGAGGACGTTGCCGACCTATGTCCGCGCATGGCTGTACTCGCCGGCGGGCGGATCGAGCTGGAGGGCGCGCCGCTCGAAATGATCGAAAGGGCGAAGGGGACTGTGTGGGCCAAGACCATCGGGCGCGACGACCTCGACGCTATGCGCGCCAAATATGAAGTCATCTCGACGCGTCTGTTCGCGGGGCGAACGATCATTCACGTGCTGTCGGACAGCGACCCCGGGGATGGCTTCACGGCAGTCGATGGCGGGCTTGAGGATGTCTATTTCTCGACGCTTGCCAAAACGCGGCGCGCGCCGGTCGCGGAGGCTGCCTGATGTTCGGTAAGATCGCCGCGTTCGAGCTGCGTTACCAGCTGACCAGCCCGGTTTTCTGGTCGGTCGTGATCCTCTTCTTTCTCCTCACTTTCGGTGCGGTGACGATCGATCAGATCAGCATCGGCTCGGGCGGCAATGTGAACATCAACAGTCCGCAGGCGATCACGCAAATTCAGTTGATCCTCAGCCTGTTCTTCATGTTCGTGACGACGGCGTTCGTCGCGAACGTCATCGTCCGCGACGACGAGAGCGGCTTCGGGCCGATGGTCAGGTCGACCCGCGTCAGGAAATTCGACTATTTGCTGGCGCGCTTCACGGGCGCATTCCTGATTGCGGCGCTCGCCTTTCTCGTGGTGCCGGTCGCGATCTGGCTCGGCTCACTGATGCCATGGCTCGATCAGGAGACGGTCGGACCAAACCGTCTCGTCGACTACGCAAGTAGCTATCTCGGCTACGCGTTGCCGAACATATTTCTGACGTCGGCGATCTTCTTCGCCATCGCGACCCTGACGCGGTCGATGATGTACAGCTATCTGGGTGTCGTCATATTCCTCGTTGCCTACATCGTTTTCACGACGATCATCGGCGACAAGCCGGAATATCGCGACATCGCCGCGATTGCGGAGCCCTTTGGTTTTGCCGCCTTTTCGGAGGAGACACGCTATTGGACGGCCGCGCAGGCGAATACGCTCGTGCCGCCTCTCACCGATACGCTGTTCGTAAATCGACTGCTCTGGATCGGCATTGGGATCGGCGCACTGTTTCTTGCCTTCGCACGCTTCACGTTCGCGACGCGACCGGCATCCAAACGAGCGACAAAGCGAGCCGAGCGCAAGACCGCGAAATTGGCGAAGGCGTCGCCGGAGCTGGTGCAGATATTGCCCGCCACCACGCCGAACGCAGCTGGGCGGGCGCAGCTTGTCGCGCGCACCAAATTCGAGATGGGACAGGTTTTCCGCTCGCCAGCCTTCGTCGTCCTTCTGCTTATCGGTCTCTTCAATGCGAGTGGTGCGCTCTATGGCGCGAACGAAACCTTCGGCACGCCGAGCCTGCCGCTGACCTTCTCGCTACTGACGCCGCTCGCCGGATCGTTCACGATCATCCCGCTGATCATCGCCGTCTACTATGCAGGAGAGCTTGTCTGGCGCGACCGAGAGCGGGGAATCCATGAGATCATCGATTCCACGCCACTCCCGAACTGGGCCTATATGGTGCCGAAGACGCTCGCGCTCCTCGGCGTTCTTCTGGCGGTTCTGATCATTTCCGTCGTCGCGGGTATGCTCATTCAGCTATTGCGCGGTTGGACGGATCTCGACCTCGGCAACTGGTTCGTCTGGTATGTCCTCCCCCAGACAGTTTCCATGCTACTCCTCGCGATCCTGGCGGTATTCGTGCAAGCGGTCAGCCCGAACAAATATGTCGGCTGGGGGATCATGGTGGTCTACCTCGTCACGACGCTGACGCTGTCGAATATCGGTTTCGAGCATCCGCTTTACGATTATGGCGGCAGCGTTTTCCCGCAGGTCTCCGACATGAACCTCGACCGCACCTATGGCGAGGGCATGTGGTGGTTGTTTCTCTACTGGACCGGTTTCGCGCTCGTGCTCGCCGTCCTTGCGCATCTCTTGTGGCGGCGGGGGACGGAGACGAGACTGGCGCCACGGCTAGCGCGCGTTCCCGCGCGGTTGAAAGGCGCGCCTGGTGTCCTGATCGGCGCAGGTACGGCCATCGCCGTCGCGACTGGACTGTTCATTTATCAGAATATGAACGTACTCAACGATTATCGCACGACAGACGACGGTGAGGCAGCGCTCGCTGAGTTAGAGAAGAAATATCTGAAATATGCGGACCTGCCGCAGCCGATGCTGACGGACATCGCGCTGAACGTTGACCTTTACCCTGAGGAAACCAGGGCCGTGGTCACGGGTCATTATGACTGGATCAACGACACCGGTGCGCCGCTTGAGGAGATCCATGTTCGGATCGCCGACGAATATACCCAGCTCGCCGCCCTCGACATTCCGGGTGCCGCGCTCACGCTCGATGATGAAAAGCTCAAATACCGCATTTATCGCTTCGACGAGCCAGTGGCCCCGGATGCGACAGGCCGCCTGACCTTCCGGACGATCCGGCACCAGCGAGGCTTTGCCGCCGATGGCAACGACACTCGCCTTGTCGAGAACGGCACCTTCCTGAACAACCAGGAAATAGCGCCGACGATCGGCATGTCGGAGGATGGCCTGCTGTCCGATCGGCAGACGCGCCGCGAATATGGCCTGCCCGCGGAGCTGCGCCTGCCCAAGCTCGAGGACGAGAGCGCACGGCAAAAGAACTATGTCGGCAACGCGCCCTGGGTTCGTTCCGACATCACCATAACGACGAGCGCGGACCAGGTGCCCGTCGCGCCGGGCGCGCGTGTATCGGACGAGATCGTGGACGGCCGACGAACGGCTCGGTTCGTCGCCTCGTCACCGATCCTCGCCTTCTTCTCCATTCAGTCGGCAAATTACGACGTTGCGCGGCGTGAGCATAACGGGATCGAACTGGAGGTCTATCACCACCCGGCGCACGATTATAATGTCGCCTCCATGCTGAACGCCATGGCGCGGTCGCTTGATTATTATCAGGTGAATTTCGGGCCGTATCAGTTCGACCATGCCCGTATTATCGAGTTCCCGGCCTATGCGTCCTTCGCCCAGGCCTTTGCCGGCACGATGCCCTATTCCGAAGGGATCGGGTTCATCGCCGACACCTCCGATCCGGAGGCGATCAACTATGTCGACTATGTCACCGCGCATGAAGTCGCGCATCAGTGGTGGGCGCACCAGCTGATCTCCGCACGGCAACAGGGTGGCACGATGCTGGTCGAGACACTGGCACAATATTCAGCCCTGATGGTGATGAAGGACTTATACGGCGAAGACAAAATGCGGCGGTTCCTGAAATACGAACTCGACCGCTACCTGTCCGCACGCGGCGGGGAGGCGATCGAGGAATTGCCGCTGAACCGTGTCGAGGATCAGGGCTACATCCACTATCGCAAGGGCAGCGTGGCGACCTATCTTTTGCAGGAGCGGCTTGGCGAGGCGCGGGTGAATGAAATGCTCGCCGGACTGATCGAGCAATATCGTTTCAAGGGCGCACCCTTTGCGAACGCCAATGATCTGGTGAACGGATATCGCGCGCTCGCGCGTAACGATGCCGAACGACAATTGGTCGAAGATCTCCTGACGCGCATCACTATTTGGGACTTCAAGGTCGAAGAGGCCGAGACCCAGCGCGCCGAAAACGGTTGGGAAACGACGCTGACCGTTTCGGCGGCGAAAGCTTACGCCGATGGGCTGGGGACCGAAGAGGCGGCGCCGCTGTCGGACATGGTTCCGATCGGTCTCTTTACCGCGCGTCCGGGCTTCGGTGCCTTTGATGAGAACGATGTCATCATGATCGAACCGCGCGCCATCACCGATGGCACGGCGACGATTACGGTGAGGACCGACGAAAAGCCGCTGTTCGCAGGTCTCGATCCCTATAATCTCTACATCGACCGCAACAGCGACGACAATGTCATCGCCGTCGACGAGGCGGTAGGCAGCTAGTCGGCTTCCCGAACAGGGATCGGCACGTTGCAGATGTCGATGGCGCCGTGACTATAGAGGAACCAGCCGTCGCGCGCGCGATTGGCGCGGGCATCGACCCACTGTGCGAAGGCGGACGAACCCGTGGGGATGGTTTCTAGCTCGATACGGTCGGCTAGGGGAACGCTTGTCGCGGCGCGCATCGTGATCGGAACTTTCTCCTTATCGGTTTCATAGAAACCGAGCGCTCCTGTGCCGCGAGGCAGGCTGGTCAGATTTTCCATGCCCCAGATGACACGGCCGACGAGGGTGATGTTGCGATCGAGATGCCGCGGGGCCTGTCCGGTGACGACATAAAGTTCACCGCCCGTTGCGCTGTCCGCCGCCATGTCGCGGCCCGCACCGACCATGCCGTAACAGTGGATCGGCCACCAACGCTCCCCATCCTGCGCGGCGTAGGCCTGGCCGTGAAAACCGACCTGAGGTGCATAACTGTCGCCGAACGGGATCGTCGTGATGCCACTGCCGCGCTCGTGATCGAACTCGGCCGGCGCGGTGTCGGGAAGGTCGCCGCGATCATGATCAGGCTTCTCACCCCACTGGACGACATAATTTTCCTGAACGCGATTGATGGTCCCGCCGTCGAATGCACCGTCGTCGAGGAGCTTCGAAATCAGATCCACATTTTGCGGCGCGAGGTCGGGCAGCAGCTGCATCACGACGCGCTTTCCGGCGACGTCGAGATAGACGAGCGTTTCGTCCGGCACGGCGATCCAATTTTCGTCGGCTTCTAGGACAGACGCGCTGCCTGCCGGGGGCTGCGTTGCGGTAGGAGCGGCGGACGCCAATAGCGCAGTGACGAACGGCAAAAGCATATCAATTCTCTCCCTTTACTTGTTCGGTGCCGCGCGGCAGCAACATGCTGGCTCATAGGGGAGGGCAGGGATGCTGCATATCGCCATCGTGGGATCGGGACCGGCTGGCTATTATACGGCGGAGGCGGCGCAGAAGGCGTTCGGTGCCGATGCGCGCATCGACATCCTCGACCGCTTGCCGACACCCTTCGGCTTGATCCGTTCCGGGGTCGCCCCCGATCATCAAAGTCTGAAGGCGGTGTCCCGCCGCTACGAAAAAACAGCGCTGACGGACGAAGTACGCTTTGTCGGCAACGTCGCGATCGGCGACGACGGCGTCTCCATCGCCGAACTGCAGGACATTTACGACGCGGTCATTCTCGCAACGGGCGCGCCGCATGATCGGAAGCTTGGCATCGCGGGCGACGACCTAATCGGCGCGTTCGGCTCGGCCGAATTTGTCGGCTGGTATAACGGCCACCCGGACTTCCGCGCCGCCGATCCTCCACTCGACCATTCTACAGCCGTCGTCGTCGGCAATGGCAATGTCGCGATTGATTGCGCGCGCATTCTCGCGAAGACCGAAACCGAGCTTGTGTCATCTGACATCGTGGCCCACGCCGCCGAAGCGCTGGCGAAGTCGAAGATTAGGCACATCCATATCCTCGGGCGGCGCGGTCCACACCAGGTCAGCTTCACGCCAAAAGAACTGGGTGAAATGGGAAAGCTCGACCGGGCCGCTTCCGTAGCCGATGCCGACGCATTTCCGCCCGTGGACGCAGACGACGACCTCGACCCTGGCCAGCGTAAGGTCGTCGGTTTCTTGCGCGAGTTCGCAGAACAAAAGGCAGATAAGCCGGTGACGGTCAGCTTCGATTTCTTCACACGTCCCGTCGCCATCGAGGGCGATCGTGTCG
>JBAUIQ010000405.1:0-2632 GCA_049683075.1 Pacificimonas sp. | reverse complement strand
TTCACCGCCAGCGAAGAGCAGCGCGCCTCCGTCGCAAAAGGCGACAGTGTGACATTCGAATTCCGCGAAACCGATGCGGGAACTGAAATCCTCTCGCTGACGAAAGACTAGAAATTTCAGGAATGCGGCGGTCCTCTCCGGCGCATTCCTGATCCAGCAAATGTAGCGCCCCGGAGGACGGAATTGCGATTATATTTAACATAAGAATTATTTTCGCCGAACGCGGGTAGTTCTTATCTGTGCGATTTGGGTCCATCTTTGCATTACTCTTTCAACATAAACTTGTGTTTCTCGGAATGGCGGAATTTTCTCATATTTTCGCACATTTCCAGGTCCAGCATTATAGGCTGCCAGAGCGAGGGGAATTGAATGAAACTCATCGAACATTGTCTTCAGATATTTCGCCCCGCCATTGATGTTGGACGGAACATGGAAGCTATCCGAAATCGACAGGTCCTTGGCAGTGCCAGGCATCAGCTGCGTGAGACCAACTGCGCCTGCGCTGCTGATAACGTATGGACGATAGGTAGACTCCGTCCAGATCAGGGCGTCGAGTAATCCGCGCGGCAAGCCATGTTCCATTTCAGCGACGGCGATCAGTTTGGCCACCTTGGATCGGGCTCGGGCGGTGGATGAGGACATTCTCTCGTAGTCGCTAAAATCTGACGCTGACTTAGCTTGCGGACGCTGCAATTCTAACTGGGCGGCCGCGCTTCTCCGATGCTGATAGATCGCGAAGTCATTAGTCATGATCTTCGCCGGCGCGAGATGAGCGGTGTCAGCCGCCTCAAATGTCAGGTCTGACGCTATCGCAGACGTCGATATCGATAAAGACGCAAACAATGCTGCCATCTTCCGAAGGGTTGGGGGTTGAAGCCTGTTCCAGCTCATCACGCTCTCCTTTTATCGAAAGGAACATAAATCGAACATTGCGGTATAGGAAAGCATGGGCGATCATGCGGGGAGGGAAGGGCGCGATTGATGTTTCGTCATTTTGAGCGAGACTGGAGAGTTGCCCGTAATGCAGAGTTTGGAAGACCGAGCGCGGGCCTTGCTCGCCAATCTGGACGGCCATTGGATCGGTAATGGCGGCATGTGCCGCTGCCCTGCGCATGATGACCGGACGCCGTCTTTATCGATCAAAATCGGCAGGAAAGCGCTTTTGTTCAAATGCTTTGCCGGGTGCAGCCGCACCGAGGTAATGACAGCGATCCGGTCCCGCCGGCTTGAGATTGGTGCTCATGGATCGAATAGTCGGGCTCCGAATTCCCGGACCACCGATGATCGCCTTCAGCGGGCGGCGCAGGGGCTCTGGTCGAAGGCCGGTCCGATCGCAGGCACGCCCGGCGAGGACTATCTCGCCAATCGCGGCTTACGCTCGAGGTCTCCAGAACTGCGCTATCTGGCGCGGACTCCGCTGGGGCCTTCCGCGAATGTGCGACATGATCCGGCAATTGTCGCGGCGGTCCGCGCGGACGAAGGCGTCAACGCCGTCCAGCGCATTTTCCTGGATGGCGATTCCGGCGGCCCTGCCGCCTTCTCGCCGCATCGGCGCTCACTTGGGCCGCTTGGGATTGGCGCCGTTCGCCTGACATGGCCCGACGATGCCGAGCTCGGCCTTGCCGAGGGTGTGGAAGACGCTATCGCCGTCACGCAGCTCACCGGCATTCCCTGCTGGGCGCTGCTCGGCAATCTCCGCTTTGGTACCGTCGCCATTCCGGAGAGCGTGACCGACCTTCACCTGTTCGTCGACAATGATGCTGGCGGCGATACCGCCTGGGAGCTTGGCAGCGCGCATTTCGCGCGGGAAGGACGGAGGATCGTCAAGCGCCAGCCGCGCATGCACGGCTATGACTGGGACGATGTGCACCGCAAATGGCGCGAACGGCAACCGGCCTGAAGGAGAGAAGAGGGGGCTTCTTCGAAGCTGACGATGGACGGCGATACCCGCTGTCCGGAAGCTTCAGGAGATTTCCCATGCAGACCGCGCTCGCGCTCGACACCCCGCCCCTGTCCACCAGCATTCTCGATGTGGCGGCTACGCTCGCCGACCTGCTCGATGGTAAGGGTCAGTCGATTACGCGGCAGATCCTGACCGAAATCTTCGCCAATGAGACAGGATGCAGCGACGCCAGCGGACACTGGTCCATGCGGGATGCCTACACCGCACTCGAACTGGCGCAGGTGCTAGTCGTGTGCGGATGGAAGGACATGGTGGATGTCGGCGTACCGAGCAAAATCAAGACCAAAGATGACTTCGGCCCGCTCATCCTCGACCTTTTCGAAAGGCTGCCATCGCAAAGCTATCGCAGCGAGTCCCAGATCGAGCTGCAGCAATTCTCGACGCCGTTGCCGCTGGCCTGGGCCGCGGCGGGCGCGGCAGGCATTACCGCCGACGATATTGTCCTTGAGCCATCTGCGGGAACTGGCCTTCTCGCGCTCCGCGCCCACTACATGGGTGCGAAGCTCATACTCAACGAAATAGACGAGCTTCGGCGCGACTGTCTCGCCGAAAGCTATCGGGGTGCCGCCATCCATTCCATCGACGGCGCCGAGATCGACGAGCTCTTGGATCCGAAGATCCAGCCGTCAGTCGTTCTGATGAACCCGCCGTTCGCACGATCCCTGGGGC
>JBAUIQ010000404.1:0-3747 GCA_049683075.1 Pacificimonas sp. | reverse complement strand
CGCCGCCCGCTCCAGGCCATCTTCGTCGGTCATGTTCGCGCCGGGTGCGCCATTGCCGGGGGCTGGCATCTGCGCCGTCAATGCCTGAATGCTGTTGTCGGACTCGGCACTGCTATCGACATCCCCGCCTGTCGCCTCACCGATACCGGCGGGCATTTGCGAACTGAGGGCGCGCATGCGGTCGTCCGGCCCGGTATTCGCGACGAGGTCCGGGACTCGTGCGGGCGGTGGCGGCGGTGTGGCGCTTACGCGAGCCTGCAGCATCCGGCTGGGATTGGCGGGCGGCTCGCCGGGCGCGATGGCGGCAACATACTGCATCCCGTCGACGACACGGCCAAGGACGGTGTATTTTTCATCGAGCTGCGGGACGGGCATCAGGTTGATGTAGAACTGGCTATTGGCGCTGTTTTCGGCCTGCGATCGGGCCATCGCGACCGTGCCGCGAAGGTGCGGCGTTCGGGTGAATTCAGGTTCGAGGTCGGGCAGGTCGCTGCCGCCCTGACCGGTGCCCTGCGGGTCGCCAGTCTGCGCCATGAAACCGGGAATAACACGGTGGAAGACGAGGCCGTCGTAAAAGCCGCGATTGGCGAGTGTCGTAATGCGCTCCACATGATTTGGCGCAATGTCGGGACGCATCTGGATTTTGACCCGGCCGCCCGTCGAGAGATCGAGCCAGAGCGTGTGTTCGGCCGTCGGCACGATGGGCGTCGTCGCTTCGGGCTCTATGTCCTGCGCGGTGGCCGGGGCGACGATGGCAGACAGACATAGCGCCATAATGACGAGAATCGCGTGAACTGGGCGCATGATAGCGGCCTCCCGATGGACTGATCGCAGGCTGTCTAACCTAGGCCGCACTGCTTTGCACCCGCATGAACGAGAAAGGGCGGCGACCGTCGCCGGTCACCGCCCTTCCATTGCGTGCCCGATGCTTCGGCGTCAGAACTTGAAGCCGACCGCGGCTCCGTAACGTCGGGGTTCGGTCAGAAAGATGTTTGTGAACAGGCCCGAGGAGGGGTCGGTCCGAGAGCGGCCGGTGACGGCCTCCACATCGAACATATTCTGGACGAAGCCGCGAATATAGAAGCGGTCATCGGGTGAACGGACGGTCAGCTGGGCATTGACGATCTCATAGGCAGGAATCTTGTCCGTCGGCTCGTTGAAGCGGCTGGAGAAAGCATTGCCGGTGAAGTTCACATCGATACGGGGCGTCGCCGTCCAGCCTGAATTGGCGACGTCGATTTC
Organism: Pacificimonas sp.; assembly: GCA_049683075.1. GTDB lineage: Bacteria > Pseudomonadota > Alphaproteobacteria > Sphingomonadales > Sphingomonadaceae > Pacificimonas. The sequence continues at coordinate 2,505 of JBAUIQ010000404.1, read as the reverse complement.
ATATTGCGCGCCGAGCGAGAATTTGAACTGTGGCGAGTTCTCAAGTTCGTTTCCGGCCAGGTTCTGCTCGATGCCAGATGGCAGGACAGGTGTGCCGTCGTTCAAAAATTCGAGCAGGAAGGCTTCACCCGGCAGGCCGAATGCGCCTGACGCGGCCGTCGCGGCCAATGCCGAGCAGAGTGAGAAGGCGCCGATGGTGTTCGTACCGGGGATCGCCTCCGGGCCCTGAAGGCCGAGTGCCGAGTTGAAACCGCTGACGATCGCCCCGAGCGTTGCCTGGTCGAGACCACCCGGCGTGGACGGTGCGAGGATGCAGTTGGCGGCGCTTTCGAGATCCTTGATAATGACGACATCGTCGCGGCCCGCGGACGGATCGCGCGTATCGTTGACGACGAGGTCCTTCACCTTGGTCTTCTGGTAGGAGGCCGTGACGTTAATTGTCAGCGGCGGCGTCGGATTGAGGACACTTTCCAGCTCGACGCCATAGACCTCTGCATCGGTATTGTCGTTGAACGACGTCCGATTGATGATCCGGCTGACCTGCAGACCGCCATAGTCGTAATAGAAGCCAGTCAGGTTGAGCTGGAGCGTGCCGTCGAGGAATGTGTTCTTCGTGCCAAGTTCGAAGGCGTTGATCGTCTCCTTTTCAAAGACGGCCGGCGCCGTGAACAGCGTCGGGTCGAAGTTCGGGTTGACGCCGCCCGGTTTGTAACCGCGCGAATAGCTGGCGTAGAACAGCGTGTCGTCACTGAAGCTGGTGACCGGCCGCCAGTCGATAACGACGCGGCCTGTTATGGCGTCGTCGTTGAACTGAATTTCGCGGAACGGCTGATTGCCCGGCACGGTCGCATCGGCATCATAAGTCGTCAGAAGTTCCGGAACGAACAGGTCCTCGGTTCCGAAAGGGAGCGGCACGCCGGCGGCGAGCAGCGGATATTGGCGATCGCGAACGAATTTTTTGTCGTTCGAATAGCGCAGACCACCGGTCAACTTCACCGAATCCGAGACATCGAAGTAGACCTCTCCGAAGATGCCGTAGCTTTCCAGCTTCACGAGATCGGCTTCGTTGTTGAAAAACGGAGTGCCTGCGATCGCCGTGAAGCCGGAGGCCGGACCGCCGAAGATCAGCGAGCCATAATCGAGGCCCGACGCGGCGACGAAATAGTCCGAATTCGTGACCTCGTTTTCAAGATAGAGACCACCGACGAGGAAATTGAACGGGCCGTCGAAATCGGACGCGACGCGACCTTCGATCGACCATTGTTCGGTATCGGCGCCGGATTCGTCATATTCGGTCGTGTTGTCTGCGCAGCGGTTGATTTCGTTATTTGCGATGCCGACGCCGCGATCGGACACCTCCGAAACGCAGATTTGATTGCCCTGGAAAAGAGGCGTTGAAAGGAGGCCAAGGGCGATTGGATTGGGATCATCGTCGATGCCGTCGCCGTCGAAGTCCTGCCCGCCCGCCGCGAGAGCCTGCAGCCCATTGATAAAGGGCACCACCGAGTTCGTGATGGTAAGGTTGTAATCGGTGCGCGACCGGACGCTCGTTTCTGAATAGCCGCCGTTCAGCGTGGCGATGAGACCGCCGAAATCATGTTCGAGCTCGCCCTGGATCGTGAACTGGTCTGCTTCGTAGGTCGGCTCGAAATCGATTGCGACCTGGCGCAGGTCGTCGGGGACGATGGCATTCGAGAACGGATTCTCGTCATAGATGCTGCCAAGGCCGAAGGCGCCCAGGGCGCCGCCCGTGGCGATGTTCAGGAGTTCCGTCGACGCGAAGATGTTCGCGAGCGTCGCGTTCGCGTTGACCGGCTGGGTCGCGAGGATGTCCGGACGGCAGCCGAGGACACCCGTCGGGTCGGTGGCGCAAAGCTGCTTCTGAATGCGGGAGCGATCCGAATCTTCGTCGAAATATTCGCCCGTCAGCGTGAACGTCGTACGGTCGGTCGGTTCGAGACGGAGCGAGCCGCGAATGGCATAGCTGTCGCGACCATCGATGTCGTTTCCGGTGGCGATATTCTCGGTATAGCCGTCGCGATTGATGTAGATGCCCGCGACGCGAACGGCGGCGATGTCGCCAAGCGGTACATTGATCATGCCGCGCCCGACGATGGATTCGAAATTGCCATATTCGAATTCGCCCGACGCGCCGAAGCCGGAGAGGTCGGGCTTGGCGGTGATGAGGTTGATGACGCCGCCGGTAGCGTTGCGCCCAAACAGCGTGCCCTGCGGGCCGCGGAGAACCTCGATGCGCTCGAGGTCGAAGAACTCGTTCTCGAAGAGACGCGAAGCGACGAGCGGCATATCGTTATAGTGAACGCCGACGCCTGCATCGCCGGACGCGGCGACGGCGGCCGAGCCGATGCCGCGAATGGTGATGTTCGAGCCTGTGAAGTTGCCCTTGGTGAAGGTCGTGTTCGGCAGCGCCTGTTGCAGGTCGAGCGTGTTTTCGATCTGCTGCTGCTGCAGGTTTTCGTCCGAGAAGGCGCTGACGGCGACCGG
>JBAUIQ010000403.1:0-2423 GCA_049683075.1 Pacificimonas sp. | reverse complement strand
CCGGAAGACCGAGAAGCGCATCGCGGACGGCACCGCCGACAAGTTTCGTCGTACCTTCGCGAGCGGACAGTGCGTCGAGAAGTCTTTGGCCGTCGTCGGTTTCTGCCCAGGCCTGCGGCGGTAATTTCATGCAAGCGCGTCCAAGGTTCGCCTGAGATTGACGATCATCCCGGCCGTCGCACCCCATACACGCTGCGGTTTCCAGTCGATGGCGTAATATGCGCGCTCGCGCCCTTTCCAGAAACCCGTTTCCCGAAGCTGGCGGACGGGATCGACGGCATGGGCGAGAGGCAATTCGAAGATTTCAGCAACCTCCGCTTCGCTCGGTCGAAGCTTCAGATCAGGTGGGATCACGCCGATCACAGGCGTCACGCGATAGCCGGTTCCCGTCACATAGTCGTCAAGCTCGGCGACGACCTCGACATTCTGCGGCGACAAGGCGACTTCCTCATGCGCTTCGCGAAGAGCTGCCTCGATGGCTGTCTCGCCGGGGTCGGTCCGTCCCCCGGGAAAGGCGACCTGCCCCGCATGCTTCGACAGCGCGGCGTTACGTACCGTCAGTAACAAACCCGCGTCCGACGGATGATCGATCAGAGGGATGAGGACGGCGGCCGCCTTCAGATCGCCTTCATCCGGCGCAAAGCCCTCGTCACTGGCAATGTCCGAAACTCGGCCGCGTTCGAAACGGGCCAGTCGCCTGCGGACCTCGGCGATATTCATGCAGCGGGCGTTAGCGGGAAGGCCGCGCCGCCCGCGTGCAGGATCGGCACGTCGTCCGCGCCGTCCGCCAGCTCAGCAAGTCGATACCAGACAGGACGCGAAATTCGTGCATCCAACCGCCCCCGCACATGGACGTAGGGAAGGCCGTTGACGTCGAGGCCGACCGGATGATCGGGGCCGATGATGACATGCCCGCCGCTGCGGAGGCCAAAGGCGATTTTGCGGTCCGTTCCCGAGCCCTCGATCGTCATCTCGTTGGCGATGAAGGGAAGGTCTTCGACCTCGATCTTCAGCATTTCGACGGGCGTCACCAGCCAATAACCATCCTCATCATGGCGCAGAACGCTGGCAAAGAGGGCGACCAAACGCTCTCGGCGAATGGGCGACCCCTCATGCCACCAGGTCCCGTCCGCCGCGATCCGAATGTCGATGTCGCCACGCCGTTCGGGTGCCCATGACTCCACGGGCGGCAGGCTTTCGGCATCGATTGCGTCCGCGATCGCGACGAGGGGCGAAGCGGCCGAAGACGTATCGCTTTCGGGACTTTTCTTGTTCGAAGACATCGCCCACCTATAGGACGGTGCCGACGCGCGCCGCAACGCACCCTCTTCGCCGGACCAACGAATGAACGAAGCCGCCACCACCTCTGACGCCGACCTTGCCGAGCTGGACCGTCTGGCTGCGCGTTTCGCGGCTGCGCGCGAGGAGGTCGGTCGCGTGGTGATCGGTCAGGACGAGGTGGTGGACCAGATGTTCGCGGTGCTGCTGGCGGGCGGCCACGGGCTACTGATGGGCTTGCCCGGCCTTGCGAAGACACGTCTCGTGACGACGCTGGGCACGGTGTTGGCGCTCGATACCCGGCGTGTGCAGTTCACGCCGGATCTCGTTCCAAGCGATATTCTGGGCGCCGAAATCCTGGACGGCGACGCGAACGCACGCAGCTTTCGCTTCGTCGAGGGTCCCATCTTCACTCAGCTTCTGATGGCCGATGAGATCAATCGCGCCAGCCCGCGTACACAGTCGGCTCTACTCGAGGCGATGCAGGAGCGACAGGTGACGGTCACCGGCGAGGCCCGGCCCCTGCCTCGTCCGTTCCATGTCCTCGCGACCCAGAATCCGATTGAGCAGGACGGCACCTATCCGCTTCCCGAGGCGCAGCTCGACCGGTTCCTGATGCGGATCGATATCGAGGCGCCGTCCGAAGCGAACGAGCGGGCGATGCTCACAATGACGACCGGCGCGAACGATGCGATGCCGACGCGGATGTTGGCGGCGGGTGATTTGGAGGCGGCGCAGGGCCTGCTGCTTCACATGCCGATCGGCGACGATGTGATGTCGGCCGTTTTGACCGTTGTGCGCGGTCTGCGTCCCGACGCGGACGGCGCGCGTGTCCGGTGGGGACCCGGTCCGCGCGCAGGACAGGCGTTAATCGGCGCGGCGCGGGCCCGTGCCTTTTTGGAAGGGCGAAGCGCCCCACTCCTGGATGATGTCGCCAAACTCGCCGCCCCTGCCCTCCGGCATCGCATGGCGCTCGATTACGGGGCGCGGCAGGATGGCCTGACGCCGGACGACCTTATCGTGGAGCAGATCGCGAGACTATGAGCGCGGACGCCGATCTTGCGGCGCGACTGTCCGCGGGCCTTGGTCCGCTGCCGCTGGCGGCGCGGCCGAAATCGGGCGGTGCCTGGGACGGCCAGCATGCC
>JBAUIQ010000402.1:0-3456 GCA_049683075.1 Pacificimonas sp. | reverse complement strand
CCGACGGTGCCGAAGGCGCTGACCGTCTCGAAAACAAGATCGATGAAGACGCCGTCATAGGTCAGCGACAAGATGAATAGCCCCGTGATGATGACAAGGCCGGAGATGGTGAGGAGCGCCATGACCTTCATCGCTTCCTCGAACCCGAGGCTGCGGCCGAACGCGCGCATTCTCGGGCGGCGACGGAAGAAGGCGTAGGTGGCGAGGAGAAGGACGATGAAGGTCGTCACCTTGATGCCGCCCGCCGTCGAGGTCGGGCCGCCGCCGATGAACATCAAAGTAAGGGTCAGAACCGTCGTCGGGTCGCGCATCGCGGCATAATCGGCGGTGTTGAAGCCGGCTGTCCGAGGCGTGGTCGCCTGAAACCACGTCACCCACAATTTGTCGCCCGTGTCGCTGAACAGCCCCAGCGTCGCCGGATTGCTCCATTCAAGCCAGGCGAACATGACGAATGCCCAAAGCGTCAGGCCCAGCGTCCCGACCAGCATCAGCTTCGAATGCAGCGTCAGCGGCTGCCACGCGCGTTGCCTCCCGAGGTCCGAGAGAACGCCGAACCCGAGCCCGCCGATGATGAAGAGACCTGGCACGGTCAGGTTGACGATCGGATCGGTCGCATAGCCTGTCAGACTGTCGGAAAACAGCGAGAAGCCCGCATTGTTGAACGCCGAGATCGAGTGAAACAGCGCCTGCCACAATCCCTCCGCCCAACCGAAGTCCGGCACGAAAACGAAGGAGAGGAGCACGACACCGGCGAGTTCGCACAGAAGGACGACGCGCAGGATGATGCAGACGAGCGACGTCAGCTCATTCATGGAGGTTTGGCCCAGATCCTCGCGCAGGAATACGCGGTGCTCGAAACCGATGGGAAGGCCTAGCGAAGAGAGAACCAGCGTCGCAAAGGTCATCAGGCCAAGCCCACCCAGCTGGATGAGGATCATGATGATCGCCTCGCCGAAGACGGAGAGATCGGACCCTGTGTCGACGACAATCAGCCCGGTCACGGTGATCGCGCTGACCGCCATGAACAGCGCCTCGGTCCAATCGAGGGACTCAGGGCGAGCCGCCGCGAAGGGCAGCATGAGGAGAAGCATGCCGGTCGTAGCGAGACTGGCATAGAGGAGCGCGAGAAGCGCGGGTGGTGGCAGGCCGATGCTGCGGCCCGAAAGCGTGCTCGCCGTGTCCTCACGGCCTCGAAACGGCCAGATTGCCATGTTTTCGGCTTAACCGGCGTCGGCGAAGGCGCGGATGTCCTTGCGGCTGCCCTGCACCAACAACTGATCCTTCGCGGCGACGAAAAGATCGGGCGTGGAAGGATCGAGGAACGTCCCGCTTCGCATCACGCCGATGATGCGGACGGGCGCGTCCGCGCCGCCGACCGCGCTGACAGTCTTCCCGGTATAGCGCTTGGTGGAGGTCACGAGCGCCACGTAGGTGCCGTCGCAGACTTCCATGAAATCGTGGATCGCGGGATTATGCAGCCGCTGCGCAATATGTTCGCCCGCATCCTGCTCCGGAATGACGATGTCGGCCGCGCCGAGGCCTTTCAATATGCGCTTGTGACGCTCATCGAACGCCTTCACCGTAATTTGCGGCACGCCGAGATCGGTAAGGTTCATGTGCGCCAGCATGCTTGCCTCAAGACTGGAACCGATCGCGACGATGGCCGCATCGTAGCTGGCGACGCCGGCCTCGCGCAGCGCGGCTTCATCGCGTACGTCGGCGACCACCGCCTCCGTCAATGAATCGGCCAGCGGGGCGACCAGCTTTTCATCGGAATCGATGCCGAGGACATGGTTGCCATAGCCGACCAGCTCGCGCGCCACGCGGCTGCCGAAACGCCCGAGCCCGAGCACCACGAAACTGCGTTTTCCAGCCATCGTCGACATTCCCACTGGTAAGGTCGTCGGCCTAGGCGGGCCCGCATGATACCACAAGCGCCCGAACCTTGACCTCGGCGGTGTTCAAGACTATTTTCAGCGTGCTTTTCACGAAGCCGATACTGCCGACCCGACGGCCTTCCGAGGAGGAAGGACGCCGCCAGCCGACGAAGACTCGTCCGCTGGCGTTTTTTGCGTTGGGGCGGACGTGGTGGTTTTGAACGACAGGAGTTTGGACGCTGTTCGATAGTCTTTCCGATCGCCTCGGTGGCGTTTTCGACAAGCTGCGCGGTCGCGGCGCGCTGTCGGAGGCGGACGTGCGCGCGGCGATGCGGGAAGTGCGGATCGCGCTTCTGGAGGCCGATGTCGCGCTGCCGGTCGCAAAGGACTTCATCGCCAAGGTCTCCGAGCGGGCGACGGGCGCCGAGGTCGTCAAGTCGGTCACGCCGGGTCAGCAGGTCGTCAAGATCGTCAATGACGAGCTGACCGCGATGCTGGGCGGCGACGCGCCTGATCTCGAACTCGGCGTCACCCCGCCCGCGACGATCATGATGGTCGGCCTGCAGGGCTCCGGTAAGACGACGACGACGGCGAAAATCGCCAAGCGCCTCAAGGAGAAAGAGCGCAAGAAGGTCCTGATGGCGTCGCTCGACGTCAACCGCCCGGCCGCGCAGGAACAGCTGCGCGTTCTCGGCGAGCAGGTGGATGTCGCGACGCTCCCCGTCATCGAGGGGCAGCAGCCCGTCGACATTGCCAAGCGCGCGCTCTCCGCCGCCAAGTTGCAGGGCTTCGACGTCCTGATGCTCGACACGGCGGGCCGCCTTCACGTCGACTCGGCGCTGATGGACGAGATGAAGGCGGTCGGCGCAGCGGCCAACCCCACGGAAACACTGCTCGTCGTGGACGCGCTGACTGGCCAGGATGCGGTCAACGTCGCGACCAATTTCGGCGAGCAGGTGCCGCTGACCGGCGTCGTCCTGACCCGCATGGACGGCGATGCGCGTGGCGGTGCGACGCTCTCGATGCGCGCGGTCACGGGCAAACCGATCAAGTTCGTCGGCACCGGCGAGAAACTGGACGAACTCGACGCCTTCGACCCGGCGCGGATCGCGGGCCGCATTCTCGGCATGGGCGACGTCGTCAGCCTGGTCGAACGCGCCTCCGAAGCCGTCGAGGCCGAGGAAGCCGAGCGCCAGGCCGCGCGCTTCGCCAAGGGTCAGTTCGACATGAACGACCTCCGCGCCCAGCTCGGTCAGATGCAGAAGATGGGCGGCATCGGCGCGCTGATGGGCATGATGCCGGGCCTCGGCAAGCTGAAGGCACAGGCGGACGCGGCGGGCGCGGACGACAAGCTTTTAAAGCGTATGGAGGCGATTATTCTCTCCATGACGCCGACCGAGCGCGAGAAACCGCAGCTTCTCAATGCCAAGCGCAAGATCCGCATCGCCAACGGCGCCGGGACCACCGTGCAGGAGGTCAATCGCCTCATGAAGATGCACAAGGACATGTCCACGGCCATGAAGAAGATCAAGAAAATGGGCGGCATGAAGGGCCTCGCCAAGATGCTTGGGATAGGTCC
>JBAUIQ010000401.1:0-7429 GCA_049683075.1 Pacificimonas sp. | reverse complement strand
TCGCGCTCCTTACCTATTTCGGCGAGCCCGCGCCGCCGCCGTGCGGCAATTGCGACAACTGCCTCGATCCGCCGGATCTGACAGATGGTTCCGAGGATGCGGTGAAATTGATCTCGGCAGTCTATCGCACCGGCCAGCGCTACGGCCTTGGCCATCTTGCCGCCGTGCTGGCGGGCGACACGAACGAGCGCGTTCTGACCCTAGGCCACGACCAACTCGGCGTTTTCGGTCTGACGCCAGACCGCGACATGCGGTCATGGAAGCCGGTCCAACAGCAGCTGGCGGCGATGGACGCGCTCCGCACCGATCCGCATCATGGCGGCATCGCGCTCGGTCCGGAGGCGCGCGGCATCCTGAAGGGCGAGACCGCCGTCATGCTCGCTCCGCAGCCCGAACTGAAACGTCGCCGCCAGCGCCGCCAAAGAGACGACGCGCCGTCGATGACCTCCGGCGATCGCGCCTTGTTCGAAGCGTTGCGCGAGACGCGGAAAGAGATCGCCGTTGAGGCGAATGTTCCAGCCTATGTCGTGTTTCACGACGCAACGCTGGAAGAAATGGCCGCTCGCCGTCCCGCAGACCTTGACCAGCTCAGCCAGATCGAAGGTGTCGGCGCGACGAAGTTGGAACGGTTCGGGGCTGCGTTTCTCGATGCGATCCGGGAATTCGATACAGTCTAGGCGGCGGGCAGATGTTGGCGCGGGTCCACGGCTTTCCGGCCCTGTCGCAACTCGAAATGAAGTTGGGGGTCGGTGACCGAGCCCGTCGACCCGACCTCCGCAATCTGGTCGCCGCGTCCGACTTCGTCTCCACGCTCGACGTAAAATGCGTCGTTATGCGCGTAAGCGCTGACCCATGAATCGCTGTGTTTTATGAGGACCAGATTGCCAAAGCCCGGGATGCCGTTCCCGGCGTAGATGACAGTGCCTGTCGCCGTCGCCAGAACTGGCGTGCCTCGCGGCGCGGCGATGTTGATGCCATCATTATAGAGCCCGCCCGCCTTCTTGCCGAACCGGGAAACGAGCTTGCCGTTTACCGGCCACGTGAACCGTCCGTCGAATGGCGGCGGCGGCTCGTTACGGCGAGCGACGGCGAGAGCGGGGTCGTCACCCTCGTCGGCGGCGACGACCGCGTCGCCCGCCGGTTCGCCGCCGGAGATGATATCGTCGATGTCGATATCGAAGGCGGCCGCGGTGGCGATCGGGCCTCTTGTGTCCTCGGCGCGCTGTGGCGGCGCATCGTCCGGAAGGAGCAGCTTTTGTCCTACTCGCAAAAGAAAGGGCGCGCGAAGGTCGTTGGCCGCGACGATCAGGTCCCAGTCGGTGCGATAGGCGAGCGCGATCGCAATGCCGGTCTCGCCGCGATTGACGCTGTGATAACGCCCGCCTGGGATGTCCAACTGGTCGCCCGGAAAAATTGTATAGGGCGGCGAGATGCCGTTGGCGTTAGCGATGGCGCGGACTGAGCTGCCGGTGCGCTCCGCGATCACGCTCAGGCTGTCGCCCGAGCCCACAACATAGTCCGTTGCCTCGATACGCCTTGCATCAGTCACGACCTCCGTCGGTTGCCAGCGCGGGCGTATCGGGGGGGCTGCGGCCGCTTGCGGCGGTGGAGTGGTCGCGATCGGCGACACGCGCGGCCCCTCCGGCGGGGTGCACGCCGCCACCAGAGCGGCGAGCCCCAATATGACAAACACGCGACCCACGACCATCATACTGGCATCCCGCCCCGCACCGTTTAAACCTGTCGCCAAAGCTAACCGGTTTCGGGAGACCTTGCCATGCATGACGGATCGATTGCCGCGCTGTTCGCCGAGGAGCCGGACCGGCTCACCCGCATGTCGGGTGACTGCGAAGGGATTCGCTTCGATTTTTCGAAGGCGGCGGTGAAATGCTCGACCTTTCTTGCCGGGCTCGACGCAGCGTGTGATGACGGCTTCGTTCGCCAGCGAGAGCGACTTTTCGCAGGCGAGATCGTCAACCCGAGCGAGGGCCGCGCCGCGACCCATGTGGCGGAGCGTGGAACGGGTGCAGCCGCAGACAACGCCGCCGCGAAGAAGGCAAGGGCGGCGGCCTATGCGCTTGCGGACCGAGTTCGTTCCGGCGGTTTCGGTAATATCGCGCATGTGCTGCACGTCGGCATCGGCGGTTCCGCGCTCGGACCGGACCTCCTGATCGATGCGCTGCCGAACGAGAGCGGGCTCGATATCGCCGTTGTCGCCAATATCGATGGTGTGGCGCTGGCCAGGGCAATGGCGCACTTCGATCCCTTGAAGACCTTATTGGTCGTTGCGTCGAAAACCTTCACCACGCTGGAAACCATAACCAACGCGAACAGCGCGCTGGCGTGGATGCGCGCGGGCGGTGTCGACGATCCTCTGGCGCGTACAGTGGCGCTGACGGCAAATCCGACCGAGGCCAAACGTTTCGGTGTGGCAGGAGAGAATATTCTCGGTTTCGCGACCACGGTCGGCGGGCGCTATTCGCTCTGGTCGGCGCTGGGCCTGCCAGCGATGCTGGCGCTCGGCGCTGATGGCTTCGACGAGTTGTTGTCGGGTGCGGCGGCGATGGATGCGCACTTCCGAGACGCACCGCCTACCCAAAACTTGCCACTGATGGCGGCATGGCTTGACAGAATGTACCTGCGTGCAGGCCTCCAGACGCGAGCGGTCTTTGCCTATGACGAACGTCTCCGGTTGCTACCGAGCTATCTCCAGCAGCTGGAAATGGAGTCCAATGGCAAGCGGGTTCGTGCCGATGGATCGCCCTTGGAAGAGACGTCGAATGCCATCGTCTGGGGCGGGGTCGGTACCGACGCGCAGCATGCGGTTTTTCAGCTTCTGCATCAGGGCACGCATGTGTCGCCCGTCGAATTCGTCGCTGTTCGCGAGCCTGGCCACGATCTCGATCCGTCGCATCACCGTCAGCTTCTCGCCAATTGCTTCGCGCAGGGTGCGGCACTGATGGCCGGGCGCAGTGACGCCGACGCGCTGGCGGCGGCGGATGGCGATGCGGCGCTGGCTAAGGCGAAGAGTTTTCCCGGCAACCGGCCATCTACGACGATTCTGGTCGACAGCCTGTCGCCGCGCGCCTTGGGTGCGCTGCTGGCGTTCTACGAGCAGCGCACCTTCGCGTTGGCAACCCTCCTCGGCATCAACCCGTTTGATCAATGGGGCGTCGAATTGGGCAAGGAAATCGCCAAGGCCGTCAGTGCTGGTGATGTCGGCGCGCTCGATCCTTCGACCCGCGCTTTGATGGTGGACGCCGGGATCTAATGCGATCAGTGAAAGTCGCGTGATTTTGGAATGACGCTGACGTCGCGCGGGTGGCGGCCGACATTGGATGGCAGCGGACTGACGACATGGTCTGCGCGGGCAAGGTCGGGGCGCAGGAGATCGTCGGAGAGATCGGAGAGGCGCGGCGTGGCGTCGGTCATATGATGCGCGACGACGTGAATGACGGCCTCGTCCATCTGCACCCGGCCGGTGACCTCCATCAGGCGCGCGCCCATCACGGTCTTTCGGTGCTTCAGAAGTGCGTCCGGCCAGACGACGAGATTGATGACGCCTGTCTCGTCCTCCAGCGTGATGAAGACGACGCCCTTCGCGCTGCCCGGCCGCTGGCGGATCAGGACGATCCCTGAAACCGACACGCGCGTGTTAAATGTGAAGGCGCGAAGGTCGGCCGCCTTGGTGAAGCCGCGCGCGTCATAGCCTTCGCGCAGGAAGGACATGGGATGCGCTTTCAACGACAGGCGCGTTGTCTGGTAATCGGCGACCACGTGCTCGGCGAGCGGCATCTGCGGTAGCTGTGCCTCGGTATCCGCGCCCTCGTCGCGTGTGTCGGCATGGGTGAAGAGCGGCAGGTCCGGCACATTTTTCAGAGCGCGCGCGTCCCACAGCGCCTCTCGTCGGTCGCGGCCCACGGAGCGAAATGCATCGGCGGCGGCGAGTGTCTGGATCGCGGGGACGCCGATCTTCGCGCGCGTGCGCAGATCCTCGACAGTGGCGAAAGGCCGTGTGCGCGCGCCGATCAGTTTGCCAGCGTCCGCATCTTTCAGACCGTCGATCTGGCGCAGCCCAAGGCGAAGCGCGAGTCCTTCGCCGCCAAGGACGCTTTCCATCGTCGAGTCCCATTCGCTGTCGTTTACGTCTGGCGGCAATGTCTCGACGCCATGTTCGCGCGCGTCGCGGACGATCTGGGCGGGGGCATAGAAACCCATTGGTTGCGAGTTGAGGAGCGCGCAGGCGAACTCGCCGGGATAATGGCATTTCAGCCAGCTGGAGATGTAGACGAGGTGCGCGAAGGCGGCGGCATGGCTTTCCGGGAAGCCATATTCGCCGAAACCTTCGATCTGAGAGAAGCAGCGGGTGGCGAACTCCTCGTCATAGCCACGTTCGACCATGCGTCCGACCATCTTCGCCTTGTGTTCCGAAACGAGCCCCTTCGAGCGGAAGGTCGCCATCGCCTTTCGAAGCTTATTAGCCTCTGCAGGCGAGAATTTCGCCGCGACCATGGCAAGCTTCATCGCCTGTTCCTGGAAGATCGGCACGCCAAGCGTACGGCTGAGGATGTTTTCCACTTCGTCCGGTTGGCCGTGGTCCGCACCGGGGCGCGGGTAGACGACGGGCTCCTTGCCCTGTCGGCGACGCAGATAGGGGTGCACCATGTCGCCTTGGATTGGGCCGGGGCGAACGATCGCGACTTCGATGACGAGGTCGTAGAATTCCTTCGGCTTCAAGCGCGGCAGCATGTTCATCTGCGCGCGGCTCTCGACTTGAAAGACGCCCAGCGAATCGCCCTTTTGCAGCATGTCGTAGGTCGCCTTGTCACCTTGTGGCACGGTGGCGAGGGTCAGCGGACGACCATGATGGTCTTCGATCAGTGCGAAGCATTTGCGGATGCAGGTCAGCATGCCGAGCGCGAGAACGTCGACCTTGAAGATGCCCAGCGCCTCGATGTCGTCTTTGTCCCATTCGATGAAGCTCCTGTCCGGCATGGCGCCGTTGCCGATGGGGACGACCTCGGTCAGCTTGCTTTCGGTGAGGATGAAGCCGCCGACATGCTGCGACAGATGGCGGGGCATGCCGATCAATTGCTCGGCGAGTTTGATGGTGCGTTTGAGGTGCGGGTCGCCGAGGTCGAGGCCCGCCTCCTCTACCTTGTCATCGTCGACCGAACTGCCCCACGAGCCCCAGACGGTCTTTGCCAGCGCCGAGGTGACATCCTCGGAGAGGCCCATGACCTTGCCGACCTCGCGGATCGCCATGCGCGGGCGGTAGTGAATGACGGTCGCGCACAGCCCGGCGCGGTCGCGGCCATAGCGGGCGTAAATGTCCTGGATGACTTCCTCGCGCCGCTCGTGCTCGAAATCGACATCGATGTCGGGCGGCTCCTTCCGCTCTTCGGAAAGGAAGCGTTCGAAGAGGAGATCGTGCTTGTTCGGATCGACCGAGGTGATGGCGAGACAATAGCAAACCGTGCTGTTCGCCGCCGACCCGCGCCCCTGGCAGAGGATGTCCTGCTCGCGTGCGCGGTGGACGATGTCGCGGATGGTTAGGAAATAGCGCGCGATCTCCATCTTCCGGATCAGTGTCAGTTCCTTTTCGATCGCGGCCGACACCTTCTCCGGGACACCGTCCGGATAGCGCCAGTTCGCGCCCGCCCGGGCGAGTTCGGCGAGATAGTCGTCCGGGTCGCGGCCATCGGGAACCGGTTCGTTCGGATATTCATATTTCAGGTCACCAAGGTCGAACTGGATGCTGTCGGCGATGTGTCGGGTTTCGGCGATGGCGTACGGCCAGTCGGCGAACAGGCGCTGCATTTCGGCGGGCGGCTTCAGGTGGCGCTCGCCATTTGGTTCGAGCAGTGCGCCCGCGTCGGTGACCAGGCATTTTTCCCGGATGCAGGTCATGATGTCGGCCAGCGGACGGCAGTGCGGCGCGTGGTAGAGAACGTCGTTCGTTGCCACGAGCCGCAGGCCATGATCGCGGGCGAGCCTGTCCAGCCGGTTGATGCGGGCGCGATCATCGCCTCGAAAATGGTGGCTGGCGGCGATATGGCGAAGCGCGGGCAGCGCGTTCCGGAGGCTAGGAAGGTCGGCGGCGAAGGCATCGAGGTCTTCGGGCGGAATGGCGATGAGAATCACATCATGACCCGGCTGTCCGACATGCGTCGCCATCATCGTGAGCGACAGGTCGCAAGCGTCCTTCTCCTGCCACGCGCCCGCCCTGTCATACATTTTCGCTGCTGACAGCATCGTCGTCAGGCGGCCATAGGCGGTGCGCGTTTTCGGATAGGCGAGAAAATGCCGTTCGGGCGCGTCCGCCGTCGCCATGGTGACGAGGCGGCACCCGGTCAGCGGTCGCTGTTTGACCGCACGGGTCTCGGTCCAGTGCCGAACGACGCCCGCCATCGAGTTCCAATCGGCAACCCCAATCGCGTCATAACCAAGCATGTAGGTCGCCAGCGCCATGTCCACCGGATCGGATGCCCCGCGCAGAAAGGAAAAACAGGAGGCCAGTCCCAGCTCGACATAGGGCGCAGCGGGGTTGGGGCTGTAGTCCGGACTGTCAGAAATCGTCCGCTTGTCAGGGGTCAGGGGGGCGTCAGGCACCTCACCCGTCCACGCCGTGGATGAACCAGTCGGGCGTTTGCGGGTGGCCGTCGCCGATCACGCCTTCGCGGTAGAGCCAGAAGCGGCGGCCCGCCTTGTCCTCGACGCGATAATAATCGCGCAGGCGGGCGGTCGAGCGTTCGCGCCACCATTCCGGGCCGAAGCGTTCCGGCCCCGCGCTCTTCGTCACCTGATGTAGTCGCCGTCGCCAGCGGAAGCGCGCGGGCGGACCGTCGGGAACGGCGTGGATGACGTCGGCTTGTTCGGGGCGATCGAGAAGTCGCAGGGGGCTGGGTTGGCGGCGCGCGACAGGATGCGGCGCGGGCTCTCGGCTGGATGCGATGGGTAAATGTCGTTCGCCGCGACCCGGCATGTGACTGCCACGCGCGACGGGCTTCAGGATGGCGTCCTCGCCAAGCCGTGCGGCAAGGCGATCGAGGAGCGCGGCGACGGCTGCCTCGTCACGGGCCTCTCCGGCCAGGTCGTCTTGCGTCGCGGCGAGCGGCGCGGCAACGAGCACCTCCAGCATCGCGGATTCCACCCCGAAGCCGGGATCGATGCGCGCCAGTTCCTCACCCCAGATCCGCATCAGATGCGTTGGATCGCGACCCGCACGGCCGACCCGTGCCGTCACCGCGCGGGCCGTGCCGTCGACGCGGAAGGCCGTGAAACGCAGATGGCGGACGCCCATTTCGTCTTCGCCGAGACGGACGCAAAGATCTGTCACGAGATCGCCAAGGACGAGCGTCAGGCCATCAAGATCGCCGAGCGGCTCGGCAAGGCGGCGGAAGACGCGCAGCGGTGGGCGGTCCACGCC
>JBAUIQ010000400.1:0-10448 GCA_049683075.1 Pacificimonas sp. | reverse complement strand
CCCTGGACTTGGGCTGAGCGCACGCATGTCATGCGCGCGCTGGCGCCCTACGGTTATGATCGGTTCATCTACGCGCCGAAAGCCGACCTATTCTTGCGACGCCGCTGGGCGGAGGCTCATCCTCGGGATGCAGCGGCAGCGTTGCGGGCGTTCGGCAAGGACTGCGCCGATGCCAATGTTCGCTTCGGAGTCGGCCTGTCGCCGTTCGAGCTGCATCTCGACTGGACTGCGACGGGACGAGCTGAGCTGACGCGGCGGGTGTCGGAGCTGGTCGATCTTGGCATCGACATACTTGCCCTATTGTTCGACGACATGCGTGGAGACGTTCCGGATCTCGCGAAAAGGCAGGCCGAGATTGCCGCCGTTGCCGCCGCAGCCGCACCGGATGCGCAACTGATCGTCTGCCCCAGCTATTATAGCGACGATCCTGTCCTCGACCGTGCCTTTGGGCAGCGACCGGACGGCTATCTCGAGGAGCTTGGCCGTCTGCTTCCAGATGCAGTGCAGATTTTCTGGACCGGGCCGGAAGTTTGCAGCCGAGAGCTCTCGAAAGGGCATTTGGCCCGCACAGCCGGAACGCTGGGTCGTCCCGTAACGCTTTGGGACAATTACCCTGTGAACGACGGACCCCGCATGTCGAAGCACCTGCACCTGCGCGCACCGACTGGCCGGGCGCGCGGCGCGGCGCACATAGCGGCGCATTACGTCAACCCGGCGCTGCAGCCGCACCTGACACTTCTGCCTGCAGCCGGTCTCGCCGAGGCGTGGTCGATGGCGGGGGACTATGATTATTTCGACGCAACGCAGCGAATTGCACGCGATCTTTATGGCGACACCTTCGGAACGGCGCTGACCGATGCACTGCTATCGCTTCAAGATGGCGGGCTCGACGGTCTGGACGTCGAAACGATGGCCGCGAAGCTCGCTCCCTTTGATCATCCGGCGGCTACGGAAGTGCGCCGTTTTCTTGCAGGCGACTATAAGATCACGGGCGCCGAGGTGCAGACCCAGTAGGCGCGTGCCTGGCATGAAAAGCGCTTGGCGGCATGTCGAAGACCTTTCTGAACCGCCGGGCGAGATGTTCAGCATTTCGAAAACCGCATCGGCGCGCCGTTTCCGCAACTGAACAACCCGAAGCCAGCAATGCGCGGGCCGCATCGAGGCGGGCGGCGGCAACGAGAGCAGCCGGACTTTTTCCTGTTGCGACCGCGAACTTCCGCTGGAACGTGCGGACCGATTGGCCCGCCCGCGCTGCCAGCGCCTCAACCGACAGATCCGCATTCAGATTGTCGCCGATCCAGCCGATCAGTTGGGAATAATCGCCTCGATTCTGTCCAGCTAGAAGCGGTGAAAATTGCGATTGGTGACCGGCACGGCGAACGGGCAGGACGAACCGAGCCGCGATGCCCTGCGCCAATTCAGATCCCCAGAATCGGTCGACGATCGCCAGTGCCATGTCGATACCCGTCGTAACACCGGCGGAGGTCCATAGCCGTCCGTCCTCAACAAACAATGCGTCGGCATCGACGTCGATGTCGGGATGACGTGCGGCAAGCCGATCGGCCGCCCGCCAATGCGTCGTCACGCGATGTCCGCCCAGCAGGCCCCATGACGCCAATATGACTGCCCCCGTGCAAATCGATCCCCATAACCGGGCACGACCGGCGGCGTCGGCAAACTGTTCGGCGAGATTTCGGTCATTCATGAGAGCTAGCAGTCCGGCGCCCTCACCGCCGACCACGAAAAGTAGCGTTTCCGGACCAACGGTTCCGGGGACAAATGGCGTCGTCGTTACCGCAACGCCGCAGCTAGAAATGACCGCCTCTCCGGCAGCCGAAGCGGTGATTATTGTCACCTCCCCCCGACCGCTTTCCGATACGGCACCGAAGACAGCCGCCGGGCCGCTGAGATCCAGAAGCTGAAAGCCCGGATAAACAAGAAACTGCACATCCATGTGGCGCGATATGACAGGGTTTTGTCCTTCGCGCCACAGAGGGGCGTACGCTATGTCCTCGTCATGGATGGAATCTTGCTTCGCGCAGTCACCGCGCTGCTGTTCGTCATCGTGGGTATCGTCAACCTGCTGCCTGTTACGGGCATGCTCGGTACGGAAAGAATGGCGTCGGCCTATCGCGTTTCCATCGATACGCCCGACCTTGCTATATTGATGAAACATCGGGCGATGCTGTTCGCCATCGTTGGTGGATTGCTGATCGCGTCGGCCTTTCGACCGGAGTTGCGGACGGTGGCCACGATGGTCGGATTGGTTTCCATGCTCGGTTTTGCAGTGATTTACTTTTCCGAGGGCGGCAACTCCGCGCTGGCACGTATCGCGTGGATCGACATCATCGCATCGCTTGCACTCGTCCTCGCCTACTCATTGCACTTATTCAGAGACCGGACATGACCGACAGGTTCGACATCGCATTCCTGCCCTATGCGGACATGACACAGCTCGACATGACGGGGCCGGCGCAGGTGTTGGCGCGGATGCCGGGGGCGAAGCTGCATTTCGTCGGGAAGACGCTGGATCCCGTGATGGACGACATCGGGCTCGGCTTCTCGCCAACGGTGACGTTCGACGACTGTCCCGCGGTCGACATGATCTGTGTGCCGGGCGGGTACGGTTGCATCGACCTGATGAAGGATGAGGACGTGCTCGGCTGGCTGCGCGAACGCGCCGAGACCGCCCGGTTCATGACGAGTGTTTGTACGGGGTCGCTGGTTCTTGCAGCGGCGGGTCTTCTTAACGGCAAGCGGGCGGCGAGCCATTGGGCGT
The DNA here is from genome assembly GCA_049683075.1 of Pacificimonas sp. Taxonomy (GTDB): domain Bacteria; phylum Pseudomonadota; class Alphaproteobacteria; order Sphingomonadales; family Sphingomonadaceae; genus Pacificimonas. The sequence continues at coordinate 7,669 of JBAUIQ010000400.1, read as the reverse complement.
GGCGGGACCAGCTGGCGCTGTTCGGCGCGGTCCCCGTTGCAGAGCGCGTCGTCGTCGATGGCAAGTTCATCACCGGCGGCGGTGTGACGGCGGGCATCGATTTCGGCTTTCGCGTGATCGAGGAGTTGCATGGCCGTGATGTTGCGGAGGGGGTGCAACTGGCGCTGGAGTATGACCCCGCACCGCTGGGCGGCGGAACGCCGGAGACGGCGCGGCCGGAGATTCTGGCGGCGACGAAAGCGGCGATGGCGGGGCGTGGCGGCGATCGGCTGGCTGAGATCGAGCGGATTGCGGGGGCCAAAGAAAGCTGACGGGCGCGGTATCTAAAAATGTCATCCCAGCGAAAGCGGGGGCCAATGCGTCACTGAAGACCGTCATTCCTGCGCAGGCAGGAAACCATCACTATGCCTTCACACCGGGTGGAGAGGTTCAGAGATGGATCCCAGCCTGCGCTGGGATGACAGGTTTGGGGGAGCTTAAGACTCAACCAGCCAACGCCTCCGCGCGTGCCTTTGCCATGCCGAGTTCTTCCACGAAGCGGTGCATTTCTTCGTCCGCTTTCACCTTGTCGGGGATGCGGAGGATGTAGCTGGGGTGGACGGTGACGAAGCCCTCGCCGCCGCGCGCGAGTTCGATGGGCGCGCCGCGCGTTTTCGAGATGGTGACGACCTTGCCGATCAGGGCGCGTGCCGCCGTTGCGCCGAGGGCGACTGTGACTTCCGGCGCGACAAGTGAGCGCTCCGCCTCCAGCCACCAGCGATAATGTTCGATGTCCGGGGCGTTCGGCTTCGAGTGGATGCGGCGTTTGCCGCGCTGCTCGAATTTGAAACGTTTGACGGCGTTCGTAACGTAGGTTTTGTCGCGTGAAATCCCGGCCTCGCCCAACGCGCGGTCGAAGACCTGCCCGGCGGGGCCGATGAAAGGACGTCCGGCCTTGTCTTCCTCGTCGCCAGGCTGTTCGCCGACGAACATAAGAGACGCATCGCGCGCACCTTCGCCTAAGACGAGCTGGGTTCCTGAATTGCTGCGGTCGCCCTCGTGACGGCGCTGAACCTCGGCGGCGAGCTGGTCCCAGGATGTGATCGCGTCGAGCCGTGGTTGGGTTTCGGTCGGCATATCTGTTTCCTCCTCAAGCTGCGGACGGACGGCGGCCCGCGACCGTTCGACCATGGCCACTTCGCGCGCGCGCGCCCCGGCAATCAGCTCGGGGATGAGCGCGCTTTCCGGCATGTTCTTCCAGTATTTCTTCGGCATTTCCGCCGTCATCGCCTTCACCTTCACCCGCGCCGGATTGAAGATGGAGGCGAAGTAGGTTTTCCAGGTTTCTTCGATCGGGTCGCCGTCGGGGGCGTCCGCCTTTTGCGCGCCTTCGGTGAAGGCCAGCGCGTCGCCATCCCAGTGTGCGCAAAGTTCCGGCGTCAGGATCGACCAGTGCATGTTGGCGAAGCGCCGCCGGAAGAAGGGCGCGTTGGTGCGGACGATATGGTGTTCCGGTTCGAACCAGGCGACAAAGCGTTCGCCATCCGGCGCGGTCTCGTCGGCGACTTCGCGGAAGCGAACGAAGGCGCGCATTTTGTGAATGTCGCGGCCGACGGATTTTCGTAAGACTTCGAGGCGCTTCAGCAATGGGTCGGCACGATCCTCGAGCGCCTTGCGCTGATCCTGGAGTTTCAAGAGCATCGCATAGAGAAGGCCAAAGCGTTCGGGGTCGCTGTGGCAGATGACGCTTTGCGCGAGCGGCAGGAATGCCTTCGGCACCGACAGGCGCGCGTCCGGCGGCGCGTCGGGTGCAGCCTCGTCACCGAACAGGCCACCGGTCTCCTGGCCGACGCGAAAGTCGATCTCCGACGGGGCGATGTTTGCCAGCGCCAGTGCGCGAACGCCGTCGCGCCAGCCTTCGAAATCTTCTTCGTGCGCGAGCGTGACGACGTGCATGAAGGCTCAAGCCGCGAACAGCTCCAGCTGTTCCTTTTTCGGAACAATCAGGTCTTTCAAGTTCGCCCGATCGGTCAGCGCGACAGGCCGCCAGTCGGCAGCCTGAATGAAGGGTCGAACCTTCGTGATCGACTGGGTCAGTCGGGCGACGTCGTCGAGGCGGAGATTGCGATAGCGGCGGGAAGACAGGATCGCGCCCACCGCCTTTGTCCCGAAGCCAGGCACACGCAGCAGCATTTCGCGGGGCGCGCGATTGACATCCACCGGAAAATTCTCACGAAATTTCAACGCCCATGCGAGCTTGGGGTCGATATCGAGCGGCAACATACCGTCGTCGTTCGATGCAGAGATAATCTCCTTTGGCTTGAAACCATAAAATCGCATCAACCAGTCGGACTGGTAGAGGCGATGTTCTCGCATGAGGGGCGGTGATTTCAACGGCAGGACGGCGCTGGCATCGGGGATTGGGCTGAACGCGCTGTAGTAAACCCGGCGCATCTGGAAGCGGTCGTAAAGGCCCGATGCGCGCCGAATGATCGCGCCGTCGTTCGCCGCGTCCGCACCAACGATCATTTGGGTCGACTGGCCGGCGGGCGCGTACTTTGGCGCGTGCTTGTAGCGCTTCTTCGCATCCTTATGATCGGTAATGGCGGTCTTCATACCGCCCATCGCGCCCTCGATCTGCTTGACGCTTTTTTCCGGCGCTAGCTTCGACAAACCGCTCTCCGTCGGCAATTCGACATTGATCGACACCCGGTCGGCATAAAGTCCGGCCTGCTGCACGAGTTCCGGGTCAGCATCCGGGATGGTCTTCAAGTGGATGTAGCCGCGAAAGTCATGCACCTCGCGAAGGTCTCGCGCGATACGAACGAGTTGCTCCATCGTGTAGTTGCCGGAGCCGATGATGCCGGACGACAGGAACAGACCCTCGATATAATTCCGCTTGTAGAAATTCAGCGTCAGCTGAACGACTTCCTCGACGGTGAACCGTGCGCGCTGCACGTTCGAACTCTTCCGATTGATGCAAAAATGGCAATCGAAAATACAGCTGTTGGTCAGGAGGATCTTCAATAGCGAAATGCACCGACCATCGGGGGCGTAAGCGTGGCAGATGCCCATTCCTTCGGTGGATCCAACACCTTTCCCGCCAACACTCGACCGCTTCGACGTTCCGGACGACGCGCAGGACGCGTCATACTTCGCGGCGTCGGCGAGGATCGCGAGCTTTTCCCTGGTATCGAGCTTGGCCATATGTTCCATCTATGTTCCGACGCACATAAAGTCCATCGATGTGGATCAAGAGGCAGGACTGGAAAGACGTTTCGCCGCACGCTAGCCACGGGCGATCTTCTGGAGGGATGATCCAAATGAACCGCATTCTCATCGCCGCGCTGCTCGCGTCGGCAGCCGCCGCCGCACCTACCCTCGCCATGCATCACGAAACTGAAGCGACGACGCCTGCCGTCGCCGAATATGAAGCGTTGCGGGATGAGATTTGGGAATGGACCTTGGACAACAGCCCGCTTCTGGCGACGGGCATTGGCGATCCGCGAGGACAGGGAAAGCTGGGCGATCTGAGCGAGGCCGGTTACGACCGGCGGCTGGCCGAGACGCGTGTCTTTCTCGCGCGACTGGATGCCATCGACACGAGCGCGCTGCCCGCCGATCTAGCGGTCGATCTGGGCGTCGTCCGCCAGTCCTTTGCGGACGGCGTCGCCGCCGCCGCGCACGACCATGACCGCTATGTCCTGTTCACCAACCGCGGCGGCTGGCACATGTGGTTTGCCGGATTGGCCGACAGCGGGCCGTTCTTCACGCTGGAAGACTATCGAAGCTATGTCGACAGGCTGGATGCCTATGAGCAGCGGAACCGCGACGGCATTGCCCGGTCGCGACAGGCCGTGGCGCGCGGGCTGACGCAGCCCTGCGAACCTATGAAGACGTTCCGGGCGACCATCGACGGGCGGATCGCAGAAACGGCGGAAGAGTCGAGTTTCTGGACGCCATTCGCGGAGAAGCCCGGCAGTATATCAGACGCGGACTGGGCGGCGCTGAAGGCGCGTGCGAAGACCATCATCGAAGGCGAAGTCTTCCCGGCCTATCGCGAGTTTCGCGAGTTCTACGTCGATGAATATGAGCCGAATTGCCGACAGACAGTCGGCGTCTCAGAAACGCCAGGCGGCCGCGCCTATTACGACTATCGCGTCGCGAGCTTCACGACGACCGACATGACGGCGGACGAAGTTCACGAACTAGGCCTGTCGGAGGTGGCGCGTATCAGTGCCGAGATGGAAACGGTCGCCGCGTCGGCCGGATACCCGGGCGACCGCGATGGCTATATCGAGCATCTGCGCGCCGACCCGCAATATTACCCAAAAACCGGCGACGAACTGATGGAATATACGGGTGCCATCACGAAGCAGATCGATGGCTTTATGCCGGAGCTGTTCGGCACGCTGCCCCGCCTGCCGTACACCGTGAAGCCGATCCCGGATGACCAGGCGATCGGCAACACGACGGCTTATTATGAGTCCGGTTCGCTTGAGACCGGGCGGGCGGGCGTTTATCGCGTGAATCTGACGGCGCTCGACCAGCGGCCATTGTGGGAAGTGCCGGCGCTGAGCGTCCACGAGGCGGTTCCCGGCCATCACCACCAAATCTCGCTGCAGCAGGAACTGGATATCCATCCGATCCGGCGGCACGGCACCTATTTCACCGCCTTCGTCGAGGGGTGGGGGCTATATTCCGAGCGGCTCGGCATTGAAATGGGGCTGTACGACACCCCGGCGAAGGAGATGGGCCGCCTGAGTTATGAAATGTGGCGGGCATCCCGGCTGGTGGTGGATACCGGCCTTCACGCCAAGGGCTGGTCGAAGCAGCGGGCGGTCGACTTCATGCTCGACAACACAGCGCTGTCGCCAGCCAATATCGATGCCGAAGTGAACCGCTACATCACCTGGCCGGGGCAGGCGCTGGCCTACAAGGTCGGCGAACTGAAGATCCGCGAATTGAGAACGCGGGCGGAAACAGCGCTCGGCGCGGACTTCGACCTGCGAACGTTCCATGACGCCGTTCTTGAGAACGGATCGGTGCCACTCGACGTGCTCGAGGCGCATATCGACCGCTGGATTGCCGAACAGCAGGCCAGTTAGTCGACAGCCAGCCCCGTTTCCGCTGCGGCGAAGCTCCAGACATTGGCATATTCCTCGATGATCTTGTCGACGGGCTTGCCGGAGCCGTGGCCGGCGCGCGTCTCGACGCGAATGAGGTGCGGTTCGTCGCCGATGTCCGCCGCCTGGATGGCGGCAGCATATTTGAAGCTGTGGCCCGGCACGACACGATCGTCTGTGTCCGCCGTCGTCACGAGTATCGCGGGATAGTCCGCGCCGTCCGCGATGTTGTGGAGCGGTGAGTAGGCGCGTAGCAGCCGCCAGTCTTCTTCTCGGTCGGGATAGCCATAATCGTCGACCCAGTAGCGGCCCGCGGTGAAGCGGTCGAAACGCAGCATGTCCATGACGCCGACGGCGGGCAAAGCAGCAGCGAACAGGTCCGGACGCTGATTGACGACCGCGCCGACGAGAAGGCCACCGTTGGAGCCACCCTGGATCGCAAGCCGGTCGGCGGACGTCAGCCCTTCGGAGATCAGATATTCGCCCGCGGCGATGAAATCGTCGAAGACGTTCTGCTTGTTCGCGCGCCGCCCGCCATCGTGCCACGCCTTGCCATATTCGCCGCCGCCGCGAAGGTTCGCGACCGCCAGCGTCCCGCCTGCGTCGATCCACGCCATGCGGGTTGCCGAAAAGCCGGGCGTCAGCGAGACGTTGAAGCCGCCATAGCCGTAAAGGAGGGTCGGCTGCGGTCCGGACTCGTTGTCGGCGCGGCGGACGATGAACATCGGGATGCGTGTGCCGTCCGTCGACGCGTAGAAACGCTGTTCGACGGAGTAGGCGTCCGGATCGAAGGCGACATCGGGTTCGGCCCAGACGGTGCTCTCGTTCGCGGCGAGGTCATAGCGGTAGATGCGGCCGGGAACGGTAAAGCTTGAAAATCCGTAGAAGAGTTCACCCTCCCCTTCGTCGGCGGCGATCGAGACGGTGCCGATGCTGGGAAGGTCGATATCGCCCACCGGGTTGCCGTCGAGATCGAACCGGCGCAGCGCGGACTTCACGTCGCTGAGATAGTCCGCCACGATGACATTGCCTTTGACGACAGCGCCATCAAGGACGTCCTCCCCTTGCGGCACGATTTCCGTCAGTGGCGGGTTTGCGCCCGCGAAACCGTCCATCATGACGATACGGCCGCGCGGCGCGACGCGGTCCGTCACGAAGTATAGTTCGCCATCCGTGCCCGTTCCCGCCAGCGACCAGCCGGCGTCCCGGTCCGCGACAATCGTCTTCAGCATTAGGGAGGGCCGCTCAAGATCGGCAACTCGCACCTCTTCGCGCGCCTCCGTCCCTGTGCGCGAATAGATGACGAGCCAACGGCCATCCGCACTGACCGTCGCGGTATGACCCAGCTTCGGTTCCTCGGGGGTCGCCAGGACAAGCTCGTCCTTCGCCTGCGCCGTTCCGAGGCGATGGCGATAGACGGACTGGTTGAGGTTTAGCGACTGAAACTCCGCGCCCTCTTCGGGCTCGGCGAAGCGCGAATAGAAAAAGCCTTCGCCATCACCGTCCCACGCGAGCGCGGAGAACTTCACCCATTCGATCGTGTCCGGCAGCGCTTCTCCGGTTTCGGCATTGAGGACACGGAGTGTGCGCCAGTCGGAGCCGCCATCCTGCTCGGCGTAGAGGAGATATTTGCCGTCGGGCGACGCCTTCCATTCCGCAAGCGCGATGGTGCCGTCTTCCGCCCACTGGTTCGGATCGATTAGGACGCGCGCCTCGCCGTCGCCGTCGCGAACCATCAGGACGGCCTGGTTCTGCAGCCCGCTATTATACTCGTAGAAAACCCGATCACCGCGTACGCGCGGGATGCCGTAGCGTTCATAATCGATGAAGGCGCGCAGCTTATCGGCGAACACGTCTCGCCCAGAGACGGTCGCAAGATAGGCGTCGGTCACCTCGTTCTGTGCGGTGACCCACTGCGCCACCTCGTCGTCTTCGCGAACGTCGTTTTCCAGCCAGCGATAGGGGTCGGTAATGGGCTCGCCGAACGGCGTCTCGATCACATTTCCGCGCCGCGTTTCGGGATAATCGATGATCTGGGCTCCTGCGGGTAGGCTCATGATGGCGGAACTGCAAAGGGCAGCGGCAGCGATCATCGGACGCAACATAGTCATTCCTCTTCGGGACGAACTTTCCAGCCAGGCCATGGCAATATCGAGCTGGCGTCAAAAGCCATTTTTCGGATTTTGCGCGGCATTGTCGCGATGCTGCGCGGCGAAGCACCCGGAATAGCCGCTGGGTCCGATATTGGAACAGGGATTGGGGCCGAGCGCGCTGCCGCCACTCGTGTATGTTTCTCCGGCGCCGCGTTCCACGGACAGCAACCCTTCCCGCTCGCGCGTGACGGTCGCCGCGCCGCCACCGAAGTCAAATCTAGCTGGCGGCTCGGGGAGACGATAGCGCGACCGTTCACGCTGTCCGCAGATGACGATCACGCCATCGTCGGACGGCGAGCAGCGGACGACGTCGCGAACGCTTTCGACAAGGGATGATCCGGTCTGATTTTGCGCAGCGACTGAACTCGCCAGCAAAACAATCGGAGCCGCTATCAAGCCTCTCATCCGCGC
>JBAUIQ010000399.1:0-2224 GCA_049683075.1 Pacificimonas sp. | reverse complement strand
TATTTCTGGAAGCGCAGCGCGACTTCCTCCTGGTCCATCTCGACGGGAATCAGCGTCTGTTCGCGCTCCATGATTTCCGTCACCCGCATGTCGCGCGGACTTCGGAGCAGGCGACTGAGCCGCATTGTGCCGACCGGATGATGGCGTAGGTCGGTGACGAAAATTTCGTAGAAATCTTCCGCCAATTCGTCGCCGACATCAGCGCGGAGGAAATCGATCACCGCGCCGACATCCCAATGTTCCGGCACGGCAACGAGATCTCGTTGCATCAGCCGGCCGGCGGACTCCTCTGGAAAACCCAGCGCCTCCTCGATCGCCGCACGATCATCGGGCGCCAGTTCGCGCAGCACCGCCTTCTGCTCGTCATCGGTCAAGTCCTCGACGATGGCGACGGCATCGTCGGTATCGAGCTCGCCAAGGACCTCTGCGACCTTTTCCGAGGAGAGGACTTCGATGAGGTCCTCACGAACCTCGTCCTCCATTTCCGCGATGACTTCTGGATCGAGCTGCGGGCCGAGCGCGGCGGCGAGCGAGGCGCGGTCCTGCGGCCTTACCTGCTCGATCAGGTCGGCGATGTCGGCATTGTGTAGCGGATCGGCGAGCTGCTGGACGCGGACGTCGTCGCCCGCCACCATCGCCGACATCACATCGTCGACGAAGCTGCCCTTCAGCTGACCATCCTCAAGCGCGTCGAGCCGTGAGGGATCGGTGACCGGCTCGGTCTCGGTATCGATAGGCGCGGCCTCGGTCATGCGCCGCGCCTTATCGAGAGTTCGCGGTCTAGAACAGTTCGCTTTGCGGTGCGGCAACCGCCTCTTCAGGGTCTCCGATCCGTCGTTGCAGTGCCATCCGCGCGGAATAGCGAACGTCCTCGTTCCGGTCCTTTAGGTAGAATTGCAGGCGATCGTCGGACAGCTCGTCGAAGCCGGTGCCCCGGTCGCTGCCATAGGGAATGCGCGGCAACAGCCCGGGCAGCTCGGTCCACTCGATCAGCTGCTCGACGCTCGCCTCAGCCAGCATGTCCCGAACATGATGAGCGGTCACATAGGCGTCGGGAAAGGCGCGATGGACGGGCAGCCCCTTCGCGCGATCGAGACCTTCCGGCTTTCGCCAATAGCGCAGATTCTGGTTCGAGAAGCTGGGCGCGTTCGGCCACAACCGGAGGGCGCATTTCCAGGTGCAGATCCAGCTGGCGCTTCTGGTCAACTGCGCAGTGCAAAAGCGTTTCTCGAATGTCGCCCGATGCGCGACGAGGGCGACGAAGCCGCCGTCCCGCTGAAGCACCTCGGGCGCCGCATCGCGCCACCGCGGTGCGCCGACGACATCCTCATCGACGATATGATGCACCGATTGGGTAACGCTCGGGATCGGACGCTCTGGGTCGACAAGAAACGCCCCGCCGGAGGCGGTGACCTGCCAGACACCATCGCCATCCGGCTCCAGATCCTGCCAGCCAATTTCGCAGACATTGTGCGCAGGCGGCGCTGACCCTGTGGTTTCAAGATCGACTGTGCGGATGATCGAGCGCATGGCTAGGAATATGGGCAGACAAATACGCCTGCGGAAGGACTTTCTGTCTCGCCCCGTCGTCGCACCCCCATTATGAGCGCGGGCCATGGACATTACCAAAATCGCCATCGGCGACAATCCGCCCAAAGACGTTAACGTCATCATCGAAGTGCCGGTCGGCGGCGAGCCCGTGAAATACGAGTTCGACAAGTCGTCCGGCGCACTGTTCGTGGACCGTATCCTCCACACGCCGATGCGCTATCCGACAAATTACGGCTTCATCCCTCACACGCTGTCACCGGATGGCGATGCGCTCGACTGCATGGTGGTAGCGCGCTCGCCCTTCATTCCGGGCTGCGTGGTACGGTGTCGACCGATTGCCGTCCTGATGCTGGAAGACGAACAGGGCGGAGACGAGAAGATTCTCGCCGTGCCCGTGGACACAACTTTTCCCTATTACAACCGTGTAGGCGAACGGTCCGACCTGCCCCATATCGTCATGAAGCAGATCGAGCATTTCTTTACGCACTACAAAGATTTGGAAGACGAGAAGTGGGTGCGCGTCGGCAAATGGGAAGACCGCGACGTTGCCGAACGGATCGTCATGGAGTCGATCGAGCGCGCGAAGGAAGCGGCTGGCAACGGAGGCGGCAGTCACGACTGACGCGCTGCGGGCAGCGGCTTAGATCAGCCCGAGAGCGGCCAAGACCGGAAG
>JBAUIQ010000398.1:0-3582 GCA_049683075.1 Pacificimonas sp. | reverse complement strand
GGATGACGTTGCGCCGGCGGTTATGGAGCTGACGAACAATCGAGGTGTCGATGTCGCGATCGACGGTGTCGGCAAAGCCACTTGGGATTCCTCCCTTGCCAGTCTGAAGATGCGAGGTTTGCAGATTAGCTACGGTAACGCGTCCGGTCCTGTCGGCGCACGTGATATTGCAGAACTTGCGCCGAAGAGCCTCTTTACGACACGACCTAAGCTGTTCGACTATTATGCCTCGCCGGAAGAGATCAAAACTGGCACGGGTCGGGTCTTTCATATGCTACGATCAGGCAAACTGGACATCACGATAGGGCAAAGTTTTGCGCTCGAGGATGCTGAGAAGGCACACCGCGCACTCGAGAGTCGCGAAACCATTGGAGCCACGGTCATTTTACCATGAGCATCCTCCTGATTCCGGCAGCAGTCCTGATGTAGAGCTCTTGATGTCTCTTTTCTAAAATTTGGCTGTGCGCTTTTCGATAAATGCGGCTACGCCCTCGCGATAATCAGGTCCTTGAAAGGCCGAACGAAAGTCGCTGAGCGTGTCTTCGTCGTCGTCCACCTGACCGCCAAGGATCCGTCTTACAGTCCGTTTCGTCCCCGCGATTGAATGCGGGCTGTTTTCCGCAATCGTTTCTGCGAGCTCATTTGCCATTGTCCTGGGATCGTCGCCGAGGAGGTCGACAAGTCCGATGCGATGCGACTCCTCCGCGGGCAATAATCCAGCCGTAAAAAGGATCCGCTTTGCCTGCGATGGTCCTACAAGATCGACGAGCAATTTCGTATCATGGAGTGAATAGACGATGCCTAGTCGCGCAGGTGTAATGCCGAAGCGTGCCCGTGGTCCCGAGACGCGTAAATCACATGCAATCGCAAGCCCGCAGCCTCCTCCTATGCATACACCTTCGATGAGCGCGATCGTTGGTTTTGGAGCGCGCGCAAGGGCATATTGGCTGCTTCGAATTGCGGTTTGATTGGCTTTCCCCCATTCGACGTCGCCTGCATGCGCACCGAACTCTTCGATATCCGCGCCAGCAGAAAAAGCGTCGCCACCAGAGGCCGCGAGTATGAGCACTCGGACGTGGTCGTTACTCATTGCCTGATCGACCAAATTCGGCAATGCCGCCCACATCTCGTGTAAGAACGCGTTTTTCTTACGAGGTCTATTGATGATCAGCCGCGCAACTGGCCCGGTTGTTTCCAATCTGAGAAAGTCGGTCACCTGGCGTCCCTGAAGTCGAAGTCAAACGACGAAGCGGGGTTTGGGCACTGCGGATCGGCTTGCGCGCAATCCAGTGTTAAGCATCCCTTTGAGGTCCGGATCGCAACCCGATCTATGATCAGGCGACGATGAATAACCATCGATGACATATCAGCCGCCCTCGCTTTGGGTTCAAAGAAGAACATTTTCGTCTAATACTCATTGCATTATTGAACCACCGCCTAAAGTAATCGCAAATTACTGGGCATTTTAAACGGCTCGGCGGTGCCTAAAAACGAGCTCAAATTAGCCTCGAATTACCACCTGCCAGATGGTAGGAAACGTTCTTAAGACCAGACGGGTTGCTTCGGAGCTGGCAGGCCGGTCTCCTCTTCGCATCGCTCGCGCAGTTCCTCAACAGTCCCTCCGCGGTCGAACAGTGCGACGCCGTCGCGATCTGCGCGAAGTTTCTTACGCAGCTTCTCCGTCGCCGAGCCATCGACGGCGCCATCCACGACGATGACGCCATAAGCGCGCGCACCTTCCACGGAGACAAGGCCCTGCCCAATCTCCTTCAGGACCAGCTCCGGATCGCGTTCATAAGGGTCGCCCCACCCGCCGCCACCCCAGGTGATGAAGTCGAGCGCGTCGCCTTCCTTCACGTCGAGCGTGTCGACCTTGTTGCCGACGATTTCTTCTGTCCCGTCCGCGCGGCGCATGATCTTTTTCGCGCGAGAGCCAGGTGCGCCGCCGTTGACACCCCACGGGTACGTGAACCAGCGATCGTCGTGGATCGAAATCGTGCCATTCGCGAGAAAGCGGTAGCGCATCAAAATTCCATTCCCGCCGCGATGCAGGCCCGCGCCGCCGGTGTCTGTGAGCGCCTCGTAACGCTCGATCCTGAGTGGGAAATAGCGTTCCAGGAACTCATTCGGGACATTTGTGAATCCAGGCCAGAGCGAATGGCCATCGGGACCGTCGCCCATCGGCCTACCAGGTATACCACCAAACCCGATCTGAAACAGCTGGAACCATTTACTGTCACCGTCGCGTCCCGAGAACATCAAATGCGGACTAGAGGAGAAGCCCGCCGCATTCAGGAACTCCGGCGTTCTTTGCCCAAGGAGACCGCCGAGAATATCGAAGATACGACCGAGCGCGTGGGTTCGGCCCGACAATGCAGCGGGGTATTCCGGCTTCAGCAGCGACCCGTCCGGAATGCGGACATCGATCAGGTCGTAGAAGCCGTCGTTGAACAGGATCTGCGGGTCGAAAACCATTATCATGTAGATACCGAAGAACATCTTGAACATGTTCTCGTTCAGGTAGAAATTGATTGACGCTGCCGACTGCGGATCGGTGCCGTCAAAGTCGAGGATGACCCGCTCGCCCTCGCGCCACATCGTGCATTTGATCTTGTACGGGCCAAAGCCGACGCCGTCGTCGCAGATATAGTCCTCGAATGAGACCTTGTCGGTGCCGATGGCCTCGGACAGCAGCGCCTTCATTGCGCGGTGGTTGCGAGCGAGGAGGTCCTGCGTCGCGGCGATGTAGATATCGTCACCGAACCGGTCGCACATTTCCTCGACGCGGCGCGCCGCCACGCGGCAGCTGGCGATGAGAGCGTTGAGGTCGGCCGCGCACCAGTCGGGTTTCCGCGTCTGGTGCATGACGAGCTTGATCAGGTCTTCGTTATACTCGCCCTTGGCATAGAGCTTCACCGGCGGAATGCGAACGCCTTCCTCGAAAATGGAACGCGCGTCGATGGGCATTGAGCCCGCGACCTTGCCGCCGATGTCGGACTGATGGCCAAACATGGCTGTCCAGGCGACGAGGCGCCCGTCCTTGTAGACGGGCAAAAGGACCAGCCAGTCGTTTGAATGGCTGATGGCACCCCCGCAGCTGTACGGATCGGAGAGGAAGATCATGTCGCCCTCCTCGATGGTCCCGTCATAGCTTTCGAGAAAGCCGTCGATGAAGCTTCCGAACTGGCCGACGATCATCTTGCCCGCAGGATCGGCGATCAGCGGAAAGGCGTCACCCTGCTCGCGGATACCTGGCGACATCGCGGTGCGCACCAGTGTCGCGTCCATTTCGATGCGTGCATTTCTCAACGCATTCTCGATAATATCGAGGGTCACGGGATCGAGGTCCTGCGGCGCGTAGGGCGTATCGTTGGTTTCGATAATTTGTGCGGGCATCAGTTCTGCTCCCGGATCAGGAGGTTGCCGTTAGCGTCCACCTTAGCGTGGCACCCCGGGAGGACGAGCGTTGTAGAATCCATCTCGGTAACGACCGCTGGACCGGGGACGACATTCCCGGCCTTCAAGAGCGCGCGGTCGTAAATGGCCGCGTCGTGCCATTCGCCGTCCGTATAGACCTTGTGG
>JBAUIQ010000397.1:0-1960 GCA_049683075.1 Pacificimonas sp. | reverse complement strand
GATAGATAGCGACGCCGTTCATGCTGAGCAAAACGGCGAGCAGCACCATGATCGCGGCGCTCGTCTTTTCAATGAAGCCGCGACCGACTTCGTCCGACCAGAGGTAGATCTGTACGGGAAGGACGGTGGCCGGCTGCGTTACGCCGTCCGGCACATCCGCAACGAACGCGCGCATTCCGATGAGAAGAAGCGGGGCCGTTTCGCCGAGCGCACGCGACAGCCCGATGATCGTTCCTGTGAGGATCCCGGGCAGCGCCAACGGAAGGATGTGGTGCGTGATCACCTGGAACCGCGACGCACCGACACCGAGTGCGGCATCGCGGATCGACGGCGGCACCGACTGGAGCGCGACGCGTGCGGCGATAACGATGACGGGGAGCGTCATCAGCGCGAGCGTCAGGCCGCCGACCACAGGTGCAGATCGCGGCATTCCGAAGGTGTTCAGGAACACCGCGAGCCCGAGGAGACCAAAGATGATCGACGGCACGGCGGCGAGATTATTGATCGACACCTCGATGATGTCGGTCCACCGATTCTTAGGTGCATATTCCTCGAGATAAACCGCGGTCATCACGCCGATGGGGAAACTGATCGCAAGCGTAATCATCATCGTGAGCACGGAGCCGACAAGCGCGCCCCAGATCCCCGCAAGCTCGGAACTTGTCGAATCCGCCGAGGTCAGGAAGCCGGTATTGAACGCCATCCGGACCCGGTCTTCGGCGAGGAGGTCGCGATAATCCGCAATCGTTTCCGGATCGACGGCGCGCCGTTCCGGCGGCAGATCAAGATCGATCTGGCCCTTTGCAAGAAGGTCGATCTCGGATGCCGCCACGACCCAAAGATCTTCGCTCGTGCCGAGAAGCTCTGGATTGGCGCGCAGGCGGTCGCGCAAAAGGAGCCAGGCGCTGCCGCTGACGACGTTCGCGTCGCCATGTTCGGCTTCGATTGCGCGCGCCGTGAGTGACCGAAAGTCGGCGCGGTTGATGGCCGCGTCCCGACCATCTCCGCTGAGAAACGTCGGCGACAGTCCGAGGGCCGCGGCGTCGTAGGTCACAGTGAGCGGCACCTCGGCCCGGCTGAAACCGCCAATACCGTTCGAAATGATCGTGAACAGGAGAAAGGCGAGGAAACCCAAGGCGGCGGCGAGTGCCGCTAACCCGAGGCGACGGAAACGCCGCTCCTTCTTGTAACGCTTCTGAACGCGTGCGCCCATGGTGGGAGCTGCCCAGTCGACGCGGCCATCGGCGGTGCGAGCGACGACGCTCATTCGTAAGCCTCGCGGTAGCGCTTAACGATGGCGAGCGCGTAGATGTTCAGCATCAGCGTGACGGCAAAGAGAACGAGACCGAGAGCAAAGGCGCTGAGCGTTTTGGCGCTGTCGAACTCCTGATCGCCCGTAAGCAACTGCACGATCTGAGCCGTCACCGTCGTGACCGAATCGAGCGGATTGATGGTGAGGTTCGCCGCCTGTCCCGCCGCCATGACGACAATCATAGTTTCGCCGATTGCGCGGCTGACAGCGAGAAGAATACCGCCGACGATGCCGGGAAGGGCCGCGGGAACAAGCACTCTGCCGATGGTTTCCGACGGTGTCGCGCCCATGGCGAGGCTGCCATCGCGCATCGCACCCGGAACGGCGGAAAGCGCGTCGTCGGCCATCGACGATACGAAGGGGATGATCATGACGCCCATGACCGCACCCGCAGCCAATGCGCTTTCCGAAGATGCGTTTTCAACGCCGAGGGAAATGGCAAGATCGCGCACGGCGGGCGCGACAGTGAGGGCTGCAAAATATCCATAGACGACCGTCGGAACACCCGCGAGCACTTCAAGGAGCGGCTTCATGACCTTGCGTGCCTTCGGCTTGGCATATTGGGTCAGGTAGATTGCCGACATCAAGCCAAGCGGGATCGCGACGATGATGGCGATGATCGCGCCGATGAAGATCGTGCCCCAGAAG
>JBAUIQ010000396.1:0-2336 GCA_049683075.1 Pacificimonas sp. | reverse complement strand
GCTGGGCGAGTTCTTCCTTCAAGGCTGCGTCTTCATGCGTCTGAAGTTCGTCCGCCGCCTGCTCAAGATTTTTCAGGTTCGCGAGCTTTTCATTCAGATAGTCCAGCCAGTTTTCGAGATGCTCGTTCTCAAGCGTAAGGTTATCCGCAACCTTATTTTTCTCGATATGAGCAAAGTGCACGGCGATCGCACGATCAATTTCTTCGAGCGTGTGGAAGGTTCTGCGTTCACCATCGACGATGGCAGTCACCATTTTCCGTTCATCAGACATCCGCTGCATCTCCCGCATCTCCGTCCGCGCGCGCCACCCAGTCACGTTTCGCCGAAAGAAGCGCGCGGATATCGCGGTGAATGCCGAGCGCGATTGCGATTTCGGCGTCGTCAGCGGACAGGTACCGCTCGAAATCGCGTGAAGCATCGACGCGCTTTTCGATCTCGAAATTGATCGATGGTAGACATGTGAACGTCTCGGTCCTGCCGCGGAGCTCACATGTCACGGTGACCTTACTAGCCATTGTAGCTCTCCAGTCCATGACCTTCGAGTTTCGGGTAGCTCAGATTCGCGTCGTTTTCGTCCAACCAGTCGCTGGCGGCACCGCGCGTCGACAGTGCGGGAACCGGAAGGTCAGCGGTTTCGCAGGTGCGGAGGATCAGCCAGCGCTGCTCCTTTGTCGCGCGCTTGCGCCGCCAGGCGCCATCGACGCCTGGCTCCGCTTCGATCCACGCCCTCTTGTCGGCGTGATACTTGTCGAAGTTGCGCTGCCAGATGATACGCTCGCCATGGGCTTTGAGATCATCTTTGTGCGCCTCTATTGCCGCGACAATGACATCGCCCATGGTCGTATCGCGATCATCCTGGACGGCCTTCTCAAGCCGGTCCTGCAGGCGCTTGGCTTTCGATGCCAGAAAGCCTTCGAGCGCCGCTGCGTCTTCGCCCGCCAGCCCACGTACAAGAAAGGCGTTTCCGAGGGCCGCAACGTGCCAAGTGCGATGCTTTCTGACAGCTGCCTTTCCGTCGTTTTCAGCCTGCTTCAGTTTCCGGTTCGCTTCCTTGATCTGTTCGCGAAGGCTATCTCGCAATCTGCGCGCGTCCTCCACGTTCAGCGCACGTTTGTATTCGTCGTCCATGTGATGCTCCTTTCTCGTGAACATCACGTTCGCACACATGCGCTCGCTCTAGCGGTGTCAAACCGTTTTTCTCGTTCATGCGCAGACCGTTACATGTGGATCGCGTGTTTCGACGGGCCGATTTGCGGCCTGCCCATGCGATTCGCCCGTTCTCGGGGACCGGGTAAGATCCGCATTTTGAATGCGCGCGCCAGCCGTTTTCGCAGGCGCTGTCGCCGCGCTGAAGCATGACCCGCCGGAAACCCCTAGACGCTTCGGGTTTTCGCCAGATCCGGACACGACGCAGTACCGGGTCGCCGCGAGCTGCAATGCGATGCACGCGCAGACATCTGAGATCACGAGACTATCCGGCTTTGGCACCGTGAAGCCGCAATTTGGAAAGGTATAGTGCGTTTCGATTTTTACATGGAAGGGAGTGAACAAGGGGGGATTGGCGCAAGAAATGTTTGCCCCCGTTCCGGCGGCAAACGATGGCCCGGATTACCGGCCCCGCAATCCCCCCCATTCTATACCAGCATGGCTGTTTTCGAAATCCGCACTGGCGACGCCTCTTGGCAGGACGGAACCCATTCGTCGCTTTCCGTCATAGCGCGAGATCGGCGCTCGAAACTTCAACATCAGACCCGTGCCAAAGCCGCCGCAAAATCGCTCGTGCAGACCCAAAGGGTCGATGCAAAGGTCGCTCGAAAATTCGCTGCGGAGGAACGTCAGTCGGAACGCGATCTTAAACGTGCCTCGGCCCGTTTTCGTATCCGCGTGAAGCCTGATGCGCGTCCGAAAGTGCGCGCCCGCAAACCTACTTCCGCAGTCGCCATGCGTCGACCTCCGAGACACCGTCTTCCAGCCTATAAATCGCCATTGCTTGACGCGCGTGGTCGGCAGACGATGTACATGTCGATAAAATATCTCGGGGCGAAATCGAAGGGTTTCCGGCCAGGTCTCGCGGCGGACCATGTTCGCTACATACTCCGCGATGCGGCGAGGGAAGGGGGCTTGGATACCCTCATAACCAACATGGGCGAAACCCAGGAGGAAGTCGAAACCTGCTGGCGGGCGCTCGAGGCGGTCGAGCTTGCCGACCGCGCCAATGCCAAAGTCCAGTTTCGGATCGTTCTGGCATTGCCGCATGAGCTGAAAGCGACGGAACGCGAAACGCTCGTGCGCGACTTCTGCGAAGATGCTTTCGGCAGGGCCGACCTACCTTATGT
>JBAUIQ010000395.1:0-3003 GCA_049683075.1 Pacificimonas sp. | reverse complement strand
TAATGATGAAGTATCTCTGCGGTGCGTCGGCTGGCGCGCTGGCCATTGCCATCGCGTCACCTACCATGGCGCAAGACGCCGCACCGGTGACCGACGAGCGCGAAGGCGGCGTCGGTGTCATCGTCGTCACCGCGCAGAAGCGTGAGCAGGATCTGCAGGACGTCCCCGTCTCCGTGCAGGCGCTGGGCTAAGAGGGCCTCGAAGAGCTGAATATTGACACGTTCGAGGATTATCTCGACCAGCTTCCGACCGTCACGGCAGGCGGCAGCGGGCCGGGCCAGAGCACCATCTACATCCGCGGTCTCGCGTCGACGACGCCGAACCTGACAACGGCGGGCGTCGCGGGCCTCGCGCCGAATGTCGCGCTTTACCTCGACGAACAGCCGCTGGCGCAACCGGGTCGCAACCTCGACGTTTACGCTGCCGATCTGCAGCGGATCGAGGTCCTCTCCGGACCGCAAGGCACGCTATTTGGTGCCAGCTCGCAGGCGGGCGTCGTGCGTCTGATCACCAACAAGCCGGACCTCTCCGGGCTTGGTGCCAGCGCGACGGGCGGCGTTTCCTTCACGAAGGGCGGCGAGACCAGCTACAAGGCGGAGGCAATGCTGAACGTTCCGGTCACCGACAGCTTCGCCGTGCGCGGCGTCGTTTTCCTCGACGATCAGGGTGGTTATATCGACAATGTCGCTGGCACACGAAACCTTAGCGAGAGCGCGCGATTCCGTCCTGAGGGCACGGTTCGCGAAAACGGCGTTCCGGTCAGCGCGCTTCGCACTGGCTTTCAAGCCGGGGCCGACCTCTCCGACGTCGAGTTCATCGACGCCGACAATGCGCGTTTCGTCGAGGATGATTTCAACGACACACAATATTCCGGTTTCCGCCTGACGGGTCTTTATGAGATCAATCCGGACTGGAACGTCACGGTTGCCCATTCGCGCCAGAGCGTCGAATCCGACGGCGTCTTCTTCGCCGACCCCGAGCTCGATCTCGACGATCTAGAAATCCAGCGGTTCGAGGACGACACGCTGGAGGACGATTATTCCAACACCAGCTGGACGGTCGAGGGCCGCCTCGCGATGCTCGATGTCGTTTATACCGGTGCATATACCGACCGCGAAACCAGCCAACGCGTCGATTATGCGGACTATCTCTTCGTCGGTCAGTATTTGCCCTATTATATCTGCGACGGCTCGGTCAGCTATCCAGGCGACAACGACCCTAGCGGCACGTGCCAGGCCCCCAATCTTTACGTCGCGTCGGAAACCAATACGACGGTCTTCACGCAGGAACTTCGCTTTTCGACGCCTCAGGATTGGCCGGTACGCGTGACTGCGGGCGGTTTCTATTCAGACCTCGAACTCGAAGAGCGGAACGACTTCGCCTATCCAGGCAACACGCTCGCCAATCCGTTCGGGCCGTTCGCGCCGAACTTCCCGTTCCCGGGCTTCAACACCGATCCGGGGCCATTCCCGGCCGATACCATTTTCCGGAACGACATCCGCCGCACCGACGAGCAGTTCGGCCTTTTCGGTGAAGCCACCATCGATATCGTACCCGATATTTTCGCTGTCACGCTTGGCGCGCGCTATTACGACATCGAGGTCGATTTCGAGGGCAGCGCGAACGCTTCCTTCTGCAACTCCGGCGCGGCGGAGGATCAGAACGCCTTCGGCACGAACATCTCCGATCTTTATGACGGTGATGGTGAGTTCACATTTATCGGATCGTGCAACGCGGACCTCCGCCAGACCTTCACGGCGGGCCAGTCCATCGAGGACATCCAGGCGGCGGGCCTCAGCCTCTCTCAGGCGACACAGGTCTTCAACGCGCTTGGCGCGCCCGACGCGGCGAAGACGGACGGCGTCATCTTCAGGGGCACGGCGACTTTCACGCCGACCGAAGACCTTCTTTTTTACGCCACCTATTCGGAGGGTTTCCGACCCGGCCTCCTCAACCGTCCCGGCGGCGCGCAAGGGGCGAACGGCTTCACCGTGCCGTTTGAGCTGCAGACCGACGAGGTCGAGAATTACGAGGTGGGCTGGAAAATGGAGCTTGTCGACGGCCAGCTCCGCCTGAACGGCAGTGCCTTCTACGTCGACATTTCTGACCTGCAGACGACGATCTTCGATCCCAGCATCACCAACCTGTTCTTCTCCGATAACGCGGCGGATGCGGAGATTTACGGTGTCGAGGCGGACTTCACGATTGCACCCTATGCCCTGCCGGGCCTGACCTTCGCGGGTGCCTTCTCGATACTCGATACCGAGGTGACGGAGGTGCTGACCCCGACGGACGATGTGGTCGAGGGCTCCGACCTCGCCTTCGCGCCGTCGTTCCAGGGTAATCTGCGCCTTCGGTATGAATGGGATCTCAATTCGACCCTTGGTGCCTATGTGCAGCCCCAAGTCACCCATTCGGCGTCGAAGTTCACAGACATCATCGAGATCAACAAGCTGCGCCTCGACAGTTACACGGTCTTCGATCTTTCTGCCGGCGTAACGGCGGACGAGTGGCGTTTCGAAGTCTACGGCGAAAACCTGTTCGACGAGCGCGCCGAGATTTCCGGCAACTTCGTCAATGATCGCGCGCGGATCACGACGAACCGCCCGCTAACTGTCGGTTTCCGTACCACGTTCGAGTATTGAGCACGTCGCGGCGGGGCTTCAACCGCCCCGCCCGACGTCTTAACGGTCGATCATGGCGACACGCGAGGACAGTCTGAAGGCGGCGCAATCCGCGCTGCAGTCGGGCGACTTCGCGCGCGGGCTGACGTTGTGCTCCGATCTCCTCGCGGACGAGGATACCGAAGCCCTCTACATCGCCGCCGTCGCGTCCCGCTATCTGACGCGTCATGACGAGGCAGCGGCCTATCTCGCGCGCCTGCATGCCGTATCGCCTGAATATGGCCGCGCCTGGCAGGAGGAAGGACATCTGGCGTCGGCGCGCGGCGACGCTGCCCATGCTCTGACCGCCTTCACACGCGCGACCCGTTTCAATCCCGCC
>JBAUIQ010000394.1:0-3816 GCA_049683075.1 Pacificimonas sp. | reverse complement strand
ACAGTTGGCTCGATCGCCCGGTGGAGCGCCCGTCGCGGCGGCCACTTGGAGCCGACGGCGCGCCGACGTCACTCCTCCCGTCCGATCCAGTGCAGTGACGCGCCCTCCCGTTTGAGCCAGTCGTTGGCGGCCTTTTGCGTACCGCCCGAAAGTTCGTCTGCGAGCTTGTGAAAGGCGGGGCCGTGGCCGCGCTCGACCAGGTGGGCCAGTTCATGGGCGACGACGGCGCGCCGGACGAGCGGCGGGGCGAGGATCAACCGCCAGCTGTAGGAAATGCGACCGTCCCGCATTTGACAGCTGCCCCACTGGCGGCGCGTGTCCTTGACGGCGACGGCACCGAGACGGTCGGACAGACCCGCCTCCGCGGCGATTTCGCGGCTGTCGTCGGTAAGACGGCTCGCGGCGCGTGCCTTCAGCCAGCGATCCACGCGCCCCGACAGGAAACGGTCAGGACCACCGACGACGAGACGGTCGATCTCTATCCGAGGCGCGCGGGGCGCCGCCTCGCGCCAGCAGATTGTGAGGTCGATGCCTTCGAGCGGGAATGTCATTTCGTCGCGAAACGGGCGGGGCCGGGGCCAGCTCCCGACCTGTTCGGCCAGCCAATCGAGGCGGGCGTCGAGGAAGCGATTGCCTTCCGCCGCCTTCGACCTCCTGGGCAGTGTCAGGCGAATGACGGCCCGCACATTGTCAGCAGTCAGCGTCATTCGCCGGGCTCGGCGGGAGCGGCCGACGACGAGCGGGACATATCGACCGGCGAGCGCGAGACGACCCGGGAACGCCGTCTTCAGAGGACGCGGTCCGTCATATGGTGTTCGATCGGGCCCGCTACCGTCTCGCTGACGGTCCAGCCGCGCGTGGAAACGCCGGCCGCGTGGACGGTCCCGGAATCGCCTGAGACGAGGGGATGCCAGTCCGGTAGATCCTCACCCTCGGCGATCAGGCGGTAGGCGCAGGTCGTCGGCAACCATTGGAAACTGTCGACGTTCGACGGGCTGAGGCGGATGCAGTCCGGGACATGGGCGCGGCGGTGTCGGTAGTCGGTGCAGCGTGCGGTCTGGGTGTCGAGAAGGCGGCAGGCGATGTTGGTCGCGACCACTTCCCCCGTGTCGGCGTCCTCGACCTTCATCAAACAGCACTTGCCGCAGCCGTCGCAGAGCGATTCCCATTCGGTCCGCGACATCTGCTTCAGGGATTTCGTCCGCCAGAACGGCGGTTCGCTCACGACGTCATCCAATGTTCGATATCGGCGGCGATGGCCTCGGGCGGTGTGGCGCGGTCATAGCTGTTCACGGGCTGCCCGTCGGGGTCCATCAGGTAGATATAGGCGCTATGATCGACGAGGTAAAAGCCGTCGTCCCGAGGCTCGCCGAGAGTGGCGTAAACCCGATAGGCATTGACCGCCTCGGCGACGGCTTCGTCCGATCCGGTCAGGCCGATCATATCGGGGGAGAAGGCCGCGGCGAACTCGCCGACAACCTCCTCGGTGTCCCGCGCCGGGTCGACCGTGATGAAAACGGGCGTCAGATCCTCGGCAAGTTCAGGCTGGCCGGTTTTCACGTTCGCATAAGCCCGCGCCATGCGCTCGACATCGACCGGGCAAACATCGGGACAGAAGGTGTAGCCGAAATAGACCAGCCGCCAGTCGCCCTTCAGGCTGTCGTTCGTGACCGTCTCGCCTTTGGAATTCACAAGCGAGAAGGGACCGCCAATCGACGCTCCCGCCAATGGAGGCTCTGCAGGAAACTGACTGGCCGGCTCGGAATTGCAGGCGCCGAGGCCGATGGCGATCGCGGCGGAAAGGGCCAGTTGTTTCGTGTTCATCGTCGGCTCGCTATAGGCTGCGTTCACATAAGCTAAGGTGGTCAGGGGACCGATCAAGATGAAAACGGCATGGTTTTTCGCCGCATTGGTGGCGCTCGCGACGATGGCGACGCCAGGCGCAGCACAATTCTCCGAGCGCTATGAATTTTTCAAGGCGGTGAAGGATGGCGATGCCGCTGAAGTGAAGGCGCTGATGGAAAAACCGGGCAGCGTCATCGTCAATTCGCGAGAACGGGATACGGGGCAGACCGCGCTTCACATCGTGACCGACCGTAAGGACCCGTCCTGGATCAACTTCCTTTACCAAGCTGGCGCCAATCCAAATGTTCAGGACCAGCAGGGCAATACACCGCTCCACATCGCATCGGCGAAGCGCTTTACGGATGGGATCCAACTTCTCCTTGCTTATGGCGCACGGGTGAACGAGCAGAACTCGTCCGGAGAAACGCCACTGATTTATGCCGTCCAGCGGCTTGATGGCGAGGCCGTCCGTCTGCTGCTGCGTGCCGGCGCGGATGCTGAGCAGACGGATCATACAGGACTGTCGGCCCGCGATTATGCGACCCGCAATCCAAGGGCCCGCCGCATTCTCGACCTGATCGAGACGGTCGAGGCGCCGGAGCAGACCGTCTCGGGCCCGGTCCTTTAGAACCGCTCAATCGATCTTCGACGCGCGGGCGATGGCGGCATCGCGAGCCGCTTCGTCATGTGCGATTTCCTTAAGGTCGACCGGAGCACCCATCTTTAAGGCCGACGGCGCGGCCGTTCCGATCGAGATATAGAATTTGACGAGATCCTCGACGGCGACGCCCTCGACCGGCACCACATTTTCAGCCGGAACGAGAAAGAGGAAGCCGGTCATCGGTAGCGGCGCAGAGGGCATGTAGACCAGCATGCGCGGCTGGCCGCCGACGTGGACAGGCTTCGGATTGGCCAGAAGCGCGAGTACGTCGGCCGCCTTTGCGGGGTCTTCGTTGCCGAAGCGCACAGCAATGGGGCTCATCGATTCGAGTTCCGTCTTGTCGTGTGAACCGAGCATGCGCGTCAGATGCGAAATCGGCCGATAGATACCGCCGATCAGCGGAATCTTCTCCATCCAGCCATCGATCCGGTCCTGAAATGTCCGCTTCGCCCTTGTTTGGAAAAGCCGTCCGACGAGCCAGATCGCGGCCATGATGATTGCGAGAAGGACGAGGATCCCGAAATTATTCTCGCCGAAAAGCAGCGCGCTGCCCTCCGTAATAGCCGACCCAAGGATCGTGTCGGTGCCGAAGAGTCCCGCGACCTGCCGGATGACCCAGTCGAGGATCATCAGCGTGACGATGAAGGGCAGCAGGAAAAGCAGCCCGGTCAGGAACGTCCCGAAGAACGAATCGCTGATATCGCGCCAGCGTGAGCGCGGCGGACGCGCGTCGGGGTCTTCGGCCATCTGGGTCACAGGAGAGAAACGATGGCCGCGCCCATTTGTGCCGTCGTCGCCGCGCCGCCGATATCGCGCGTGCGAGCGCCGCCTTCGATTGCCGCCTCGACGGCACGCTCGACCCGCTCGGCGGCCTGGGGATGGCCGAGCGAATGGCGCAGCGCCATGGCGAGGCTGAGGATGGCGCCGGCGGGGTTTGCGAGACCCTGGCCCGCAATGTCGGGCGCGCTGCCATGGATGGGCTCGTAAAGGCCTGCCTTGCCAGCGTCACCGAGTGCCGCCGAGGGTAGCAGCCCCAGCGACCCTGTCAGCATCGCGGCTTCGTCGGACAGCATGTCGCCGAACAGATTGTCGGTCAGAATAACGTCGAACTGCTTCGGGTGTTTGACGAGATGCATGGCGGAATTGTCGGCGAG
Source organism: Pacificimonas sp. (assembly GCA_049683075.1). Lineage (GTDB taxonomy): Bacteria > Pseudomonadota > Alphaproteobacteria > Sphingomonadales > Sphingomonadaceae > Pacificimonas. Next base: position 156 of record JBAUIQ010000394.1, on the reverse strand, counting down.
CATGTGGCTGAGCTCGACATCGGCAAATTCGGCGGCGTGCAGCGCGGTCACCTCCTGACGCCAGAGGAGCCCCGCCTCCATGACGTTCGATTTTTCGACCGAGCAGACGGCGTTCGACCGCTTGCGCGCCGCCTCGAACGCCACGCGGGCGACCCG
>JBAUIQ010000393.1:0-6099 GCA_049683075.1 Pacificimonas sp. | reverse complement strand
GGTCTGAATGGCGTTTGGGCTCAGGTGTCGAATAAATCGTCCAATGCGATGGGCTCCTGATCATCCTTTGTCATCTTTCTTAAAAGCAATCGGGCGGCCGTCGTGCCGCCCTTTCTTTTGTGCGTTTAAATATTACCGTGATTTTAACCGGCCGAGTTAAACATTCTTCAAGAGCTGCATGACTAAAGAGGTATCACTGACCCAAAGAGGACCGGGCCAGAATAAGACTTTAGGTACCTACAGCTACTGGAGAATAAAATGTCCTTTCTGAAGAAATTCCGTCGTGATGAAGACGGTGCCACGGCCATCGAATATGGCCTGATCGCTGCCCTCATCGCCGTCGCCGCCATCACCGCGATGGGCACGCTCGGCAACACCATCGGTAACACGATGAACAACGCTTCGAACGAGATGGAAGGCAAGTAAGCCTTAACTCGTCACGAGACGTAAGAGGGAAGGGGCGTCCGGGAAACCGGGCGCCCCTTTCTCTTTGCGCGCCGGACTATCCGTTGACGACCAGTTTCACCTGCTGGCCGACCCGGATGTCTTCGCCGCGCTCGAGATCGTTGAGAACGCGAAAGCGGTCTTCCTTGAAATTCTCGACGTCCATGCGGGAGGCGAGCCCTGAGATCGTGTCACCGGACCGGACAGTCACAACGTCAATCATCTTCGGTTTCAGCTGTGCTGCATCTGAAGCCGACAGCTTCCGAAAGCTTTGCGCCGTCAGGTTGATGATACCTGTGTCATTCGTTCCTGCCGGGCTGATAAACAGGAAATGGTAGGCACTGTCCGAATCGAAGCCATAGGCGACGACCGTGATCTGCGCCGTTCCATTTTGCGTGCGCACCTGCGCCTGACGGGTCGCCGTCGGCATGCCGTTGATCGTGCCGGTTTGTGTGTTCCCGAACTGCGCGTTCGCCCTCGAATCGCCGAGCAGACCCTCGTAGATTTTGTCTACATGGCCGGAAACATTGCCAGTCAGGCGGCCGCCGGAGAATTGGACCTGCGTTTTGGAAGTGCCGCTGGTCGCTGTCACCGCGCGGGCGCTGTTGTTTAGATAATAGCCGTCCGGCACACGGAAGGCGAGGCGTAGCTGGGGGTGCAGGAACTCATGCCCACGCGTGAAGCCCTGCTCGGGCGAATCGCCGTAGAGCATGCCGTCGATCGACTGCATGAACGGGGCGACGTCCTGTTCCAGCTGGCCCGGCTGGACCCCAGTTTCGGCCGCCTTCTTGTTCGCGCGCTCCACTCGATCTGCACTCAAGGGATGGGATCGTGCCCAGGCCGGGATTTGCGCCGCCTCGTCGCGACCGCGAATCCGCGCTTCGAGCGCGGCCTGATCGCCGAGCGCCTCGAGAACGTCCGCGGATTCGAACGGATCATAACCGGCTGCCGTCATATAACGGATGCCGAGATCGTCGGACTGATATTCCTGATTGCGCGAATAGCTGAGCGTCGCGACCTGGCCAATCTGGCTGGCAGCCTGCGCCAGCTGGCCCGAGCCCGTCAGAATGCCGACGGCGAGCGCGCCCAGGCCAGACAACATACTGGCGTTTTGGCGACGCTTCGAATGGTCCGCCGCGACGTGCCCGATTTCATGGCCGATTACAGACGCAAGCTGCGCCTCGTTCTCCATGAGCGCGAGAAGGCCGCGTGTAACGTAGGTGTAGCAGCCTGGAATGGCGAAGGCATTGACGACGCTCGTATCGAGAAGGGTCACAGTGCATTCCGAACCCGTCTGCGTCAGGCCCGACTGGACGGCGACTTCCTTGCCGACCCGTTCGACCATCTGTGTGCCAGGCCCGGTATAAGCCCCGCCGAACTCCGCCATGATTTGCGGATGTGCCTGTGCGCCCTGCGCGCGCTCGGATTCGGTTACCTGGCCCGGGTTGGCAGAATCGAACGACCCCATGCAGGCGACAAGTGCGAGCGACGAGCCGGCGACGAGCGCGACGGTCTTCAAATTACGAACAGACATGCAAAAACTCTCCACTGGTGGGCGGACCCCTTTGATGGAGAGAACCCGCCGACCTTCGCGAGAGTTCCTAAGGTGCCGAGGCCGCCGCCCATGCGACCGCCCGTCCAGCGACGTCGTTGGCCGCAATCTGCAGCGCACGCGCAACCGCAGGCCCTGACGATATGGAAACAGGAGCGGTGGCTTCGAACCGTCGACTTCCAACCAGGCCCGAGTCCGGGCGGGTGAGATCGGCATCGAAGCGGACGAGAACCTGTCGGCCATTTCGCACGTCGAGACCGAACTCCATCAGCTTGCCGGAAAGGCGTGCCATCGGGGCGATGTCGATGTTCTTCTCGTCGAGGGCGGGACGGCCCGTCGCGGCTTCGAACCGGTCGGCAAGCAACCGCTGGAAGAGGATGTTCGGCTGCTCGATCCAGCTTGCCTCGCCAAGATACTCGATCTCATTCGTCGCCGTGGTGACGGGCACGCGGGTTGTGCGGAGTTTGCCAGGAACGTCCGGCAGGACGATCAGAACTGGATCACCGGAAAGAACGGCGGGCGGCGTCTCGGTTGACGCGATTGTCAGCAGGCTGTCGGGTGCCGCCGCCCCGCCGCCGACTTGTACGAGCGGGCCGCATGCGGCGAGGAGGCCCACGCCGACCGCGAGGGTTAGAATTCGGCTCATTCGGAACCTTCCGGGTCATAAGTGGGAAGCGTACGCCCGCCGAGGAGGGCCCCGGCTGGATCCTCGTCAAGCTTGGCAGCGATGGCACCCAATGAGCTCGACGCGACCCGCAGGTCGCGGATCAACAGGTTCGCTTCGGGAAGGGTCTGGGAATTGACTGTCGCCAGACTGCGATTTGCGCTGGCTGCTGTCGTCTCGATCTCGCCGAGCGCTGTTTCCGCGCGGGCCAGGGTCGACTGCAACTGCGCGAGCGCGGGACGGCCGGATTCATTCAAGAGGCGGTTCGAACTGTTCGTCAATCCTGCCACTTCGTCGGCCACGCGAGACAGGTTCGCGACCGCCGCACGCGCGTCCTGAACTGCGCCTGCAATCTCACGATCATTTTCCGCAAGCGCGCCGGTAATGCGTTCTGTGTTTTCGAGTATTCCACTGATGGTGCCGAGATTGCCGTCATCGAGCACCAATGTGAGCCGCTCGGTCAGCGTAGACACGCGCTCCAGTAGCAGCGGTGCCGCGTTCAGGAGAGAATCGAGCGTTCCGGGCTGGGTCGGAATGACTGGCGCGCCAAAGGGCCCGACCTCCGTGATCGGATCTGCACCCTGCATCGCACCTTCCAAAGAGACGATCGCGACGCCGGTGAAGCCGACCGACGACAATGTCGCCGTCGTGCCCTCAAGGATGGGCGTGTCGTCTGAGACCGAAATGCGTACCCGCACGAATTCGGGCGATTCCGGCATGATCCCGATCTGCCGGACGCTGCCGACGGGCACGCCGGAATAGTTGACGCTGGAACCAGTCGCGAGGCCGCTTACACTCGAAAAGAAGACGTCATACTGTTTCTCTGTGCCGCCGTCGAAGCGGGCGATCCAGAGGATGAAGACGAACAGCGCAACGAGAAGCGCAACGGCGATCGTACCGACGAGGATATGGCTGGATTTCGTTTCCATCAGCTCGTCGCCATGGCCTTTTCATGTTTTTCGGTAAGCGCCCGTCCGCGCGGCCCCTTGAAATACTCCTGTATCCAAGGGTGATCGATTTCAAGGAGTTCCGGGATCGGCGCAGCGGCGAGGACCGTTTTATCGGCCAGGACGGCAACGCGATCGCAGATGGTATAAAGCGTGTCGAGATCATGCGTGATGAGGAAAACCGTCAGGCCCAGCGCGTCCCTCAATTCAAGGATGAGCTGGTCGAAGGCCGCCGCGCCGATCGGATCGAGCCCGGCGGTCGGCTCGTCGAGAAAGAGCAGCCGCGGGTCGAGCGCCAGAGCGCGCGCCAGCGCCGCGCGCTTTCTCATACCGCCCGACAACTCGCTCGGATATTTTGGCCCGGCCTCGGGACCGAGACCAGTCAGGCCGATCTTGTATCCGGCAATCTCGTCCATCAGCGCGGGCGTCATGCGGTGAAATTCGCGCAAGGGGACCTGGACGTTTTCGGCCACCGTGAGGGTCGAGAACAGGGCGCCGTTCTGAAACAGGACACCGAACCGGCGACGAATTTCCAGTTCCTCTTTTTCCCCCAACCCATCGACGCGTTTACCGAAGATCGACACCTGCCCGGCGGCGAAGCTTTGCAGTCCGAGGATCGATCGCATCAGGACGGTCTTACCGGTTCCCGAACCACCGACGACACCAATGATCTCGCCGCGTTTCACGCTGAGATCGAGGCCGTCATGCACGACTTGTTCGCCGAACTGGTTCACGAGTCCTTCGACCTCGATGATCGGTCCATCGTGATTGTCGAGCTCGTCCGCGATACGATCGACCCTGGCCATCAAACCCAACCGAGCGCGGAGAAGAAAATCGCGAAGAAGGCATCGAGAACGATAACGAGGAAGATCGCCTGGACGACAGCTGCGGTCGTTCGCGTGCCGACCTCCTCGGCATTTCCCTTTACCTGCATCCCCTGAAAGCAGCCGGTGACCGCGATGATCAGTCCAAAGACGGGGGCCTTGATCAGGCCTACCCATAGGTCGGTCATGGGAACGACCTCCTGGAGTCGCAGGATGAAGGTAACGGGCGGTATGCCGAGCTGCAGCCAGCTGATCAATGTGCCGCCAAGGATCGCCATGATCGCGCCGTAGAAGGCGAGGAGTGGCATGGCGAGGACGGTCGCGATCAGGCGCGGCAGCACCAGGACTTCGATTGGCGGCATGCCGATGGTGCGCATGGCGTCCACCTCTTCGGCAAGCTTCATGGACCCCAGCTGCGCGGCAAAGGCGCTGCCCGATCGGCCCGCGACCATGATGGCGGTCATCAGGACGCCGAGCTCGCGGAACGTAATGCGCCCGACAAGATTGATGACGAAGACCTCGGCGCCGAACTGGCGAAGCTGCACCGCCCCCTGCTGGGCGATGACGATCCCGACGAGAAAGCTCATCAGGCCGACGATTCCGAGAGCCGAAACACCGACGACTTCGGCCTGGCGACTGATCGCCTTCCACCGCAGTCGTTGCGGCGCCGCGAGCGATTTGACCAGCGCCAGCATGGTGACGCCAAGGAAATCGAGGAAGGTACCTAGCTGCGTCGCCCCATCGACGATCCATTTGCCGATGCGTGACACGACATAGTGCCGCCGGTAGCCGCCCTGAGGCCGGATCGTGGTTTGCTGATTGGCTTGGCCAACCTGCTCCATCAACCGGACGGCGCGTTCGTCCATGTTCGTGATGTCGGTTTGCAGGCCGCGTTCGGCACGATTTTCGCGAAGGCGATAGAGGACCCAGGCCCCCGTCGTATCGAGGCGGTCGACGTCGCCGATGCAAATGGTCAGCGGCTCGGGCTCGGTCTCAAGCTCGCGCAGCTTCGGTGAGATATCCTCGATGAAGCGGACGGTCAGCCGGCCCGAGATGTTCAGGCGCTTGCCGTCGGGTGTCGTCTGAAGTTCGGAATCGGCGGCGTGCATGTCGCGACGGCGTTTAGGCGAGACGGTCCGCCATGGCGAGGCCGTCCGTTCGGACACCAGCGCGCCCTGCGAGACCGTCCGCATCGACGATGCGGAGGCCACGACGACCTTCCCGAGCGATCAGCCCCTCATTTTCGAGTTTGCCGAAGGCGCGGCTGACGGTTTCGATGCGCAGCCCCGTAAGATCGGCGATATCCTGGCGCGATAGGGGCAGATCGATAAGCGTGTCCGCCGAAACGGCAGTCTGACGCGCGCGGGTAACAGTGTCGATTAGGAGCCGTGCGATGCGCACATCGGCGGGCTCGTCGGGGCGGTGGCCGTCGGTGCGGGCGCGGTCGAGATCTGCCATCGTTCGGCGCAAGAGCTCTCGTTCCAGATCGCGGTCGTCGTCGAGCGCGGCGAGAAAGGCTGCGCGCGGATAAATACAAACGTCGCTATCGACGAGCGCGACGACCTCGAACGGACTTTTGTCCGACAGCGGCGCGCCCACGAAGTCGGATGCGAAAGCGGCACCGACCGTCCGCTCTTCCCCGCTCGGTTCCAGCGCCACCAGCTTCAG
>JBAUIQ010000392.1:0-4787 GCA_049683075.1 Pacificimonas sp. | reverse complement strand
GTGGAATTTCCCGCTGGCGATCTTTACCGGGCAAGTGGCTGCGGCGCTGGTCGCCGGGAACGCCGTCATCGCCAAGCCCGCGCCGCAGACCCCGCGCATCGCCCAGCGCGCGGTCGAACTCGCCTATCAGGCGGGCATTCCGCATGAAGTGCTTCACATTGCACCGGGCGGCGGCGAGCCGGGGCAGGCGCTGGTGGCCGACAAGCGGGTGATGGGCGTCGCCTTCACCGGCTCGACGGTCACGGCGAAGGCGATCCAGCGGACGCTGGCCGAAGACGAGGACCGTCCCATCGTGCCGCTGATCGCAGAAACGGGCGGCCTGAATGCGATGATTGTCGACTCGACCGCCCTGCCCGAGCAGGTCGTGGCCGATGTCGTCACCAGCAGCTTCCTGTCGGCGGGCCAGCGCTGTTCGGCGCTGCGGCTGCTGCTGGTGCAGGAGGAGGTCTACGACCGCACCATAAACATGCTGACGGGCGCGATGGACACGCTGGTCATCGGCGACCCGGCGGACCCGGCGACCGACATCGGACCGGTCATCGACCGGGACGCCGCCGAGCGGCTGAACGCCTATCGCCGATCAATGCGCGATCGCTGGGTCCATACCCTGCCCGTGCCCGATGGCGACACGTTCGTCGCGCCGACACTGATCCGCATCGAAGCGCCGGAGGATCTGGAGCGCGAATGGTTCGGACCGTTGCTTCACGTCACAACATGGAAGGCCGGGCGGCTCGCTGAAACCGTGAAGCGCGTCAACGCACGCGGTTTCGGGCTGACCATGGGCCTTCACAGCCGCATCATGGACGCGGCCGAGCAGGTTTCAGAGCGGGCACGGGTGGGCAATCTCTACGTCAACCGCTCGATGATCGGCGCCGTCGTGGGGTCGCAGCCCTTCGGCGGCGAGCGCCTGTCAGGAACGGGACCGAAGGCGGGTGGACCGCATTATCTGCCAAGGTTCGCGGTAGAGCGGGTGGTCACGACCGACACAACGAGCGCGGGCGGCAATGCGAGCCTTTTGTCGATCGACGCGACATAAACTCGTCGGCGCGGAGAGTCGTTATTCCCGGAACGCCCGCTGCTGCAGCCTCGTGATCGGTCGCAGGATATAGTCGAGGATCGAGCGTTTCTCGCCGATCAGGCTGACGTCCGCGGTCATGCCGGGACCGATGGGAAGTTCCTCGCCGCGGTTGTTGACGATGGCCGCGCTCTCGGTGGCGACGCGGACGGTATAATGGCTTTCGCCCGTGCGCTCGTCGACGGTCGAGTCTGGGCTGATCGTAATGACTTCGCCGTCGAGGCCGCCATAGACGGTCGGATCGTAGGCGGTGATGTTCACCTTCGCCGTTTGACCGATGGCGACCCAGCCAATGTCCTGCGGGCGGATCATGGCTTGTACGATCAGATCCTCGTCGGATGGCACCATCTCAACGAGCGGCTCACCGGGCGCAGCCGAACCGCCGACCGTGGTCTTCAGGACGCGATTTACACGGCCATCCAGCGGCGCCCGGACGGTCGTGCGGTCGACGCGCTCTTGCAGCGCGGGAAGCGTCAAGCGGCGGCTCGCACTATCGGAACGTGCGGCGGCCAGCTCGGTCGCCGCGCGGGCACGCCAGTCCTGCTTTTGCTGGTTGAGGCTCGCGCGGGCTTCAATAACGGCGGACTGAGCACGTGTCAGACCGGCGGCGGCGGCGGCGGCCTCGGACCGCGTCACGGCTGCGCGGCTTTCCGCCTGGATCAGCGTCAGCCGCGGCTCGATACCGCGCTCGACCAGCGGCCGGAGGATGCCGAGTTCCCGTTCGGCGGCATCGGCTGCACTTTGACGTGCGGCGAGTGCGGCCCGCGCTTCCGAAACCGCGCGCTCGGCCTGCTGCACCCGGGCGTTGGCGGCATTCAGGAGGCTGGCAAGATCGGCCATGCGGCTGACATGGAGGGCGCGCTCGATCTCCACCTGCTCGCGCATATTCGCATCGCCGCCATTCGGGAAGTTCGGGGAGCGTCCCGCGACCTCGGCCTCGAGACGGGCAATCTTGGCGGTCAGCGCGTCGACCGACGCCTGCGTGGACCCGAAATCGGAACCGGTGGCCGTCGGGTCGAGCACCATCAGAGGATCACCCTGCGCGACGATATCGCCTGCGGAGACGACGATGCGTTCGATGACGCCACCTTCCAGGTTCGACACGACCTGCAACTGTGACGACGGCACGACGCGGCCGGTGCCACGGACGGTGACGTCGAGCTCCGTCAGCGCGGCCCAAATGACGAAAATGAGGACAACGCCTGTGATAATGAAAAGAAGAAGGTTCGCCGCCTTCTTCGGCTCGAAACGAAGCAGGCGATCTTCGAAATGCGACTCGCCGTCGCCGTCGGCATTGGCCTTGGCAGTTGCGATCGGGTTGAGGGGCGCGTCGGTCGTCATGCGCGCTTCACCTTCGATGTGATGAGGCCGCCGGTTGGGGCGGGCTTCGCGGGATTTGCGGGATTTGCGGGGCTGGCAGGTTTGGCGGGCGCGGCAGCGGCTTTCGCGGCGGCAGGCACGGGCTTGCCGATAGCCTCCGCCTGCTCTGCGATCTGCGCCATGACCTTGTCACGCGGTCCGTCGGCAATGATCTTGCCGCCGCCAAGAAGGATCACGCGGTCGACGACCTTCAGGAAGGGCGGGCGGTGGGTGATCACGAGAAGCGTGCGTCCATCGAGATCGGCGCGGATACGCTGGATGACGCTGGCCTCCGTTTGCGCATCCATCTGGCTCGATGGTTCATCGAGGAGAAGAACCTGCGGCTTCCCGGCGATCGCGCGCGCCAGTGCGATCGATTGGCGCTGACCACCCGACAATCCCTCACCACGGTCCGCCAACTTGCGATCATAGCCGTTCGCGAGGTTCTGCATGAAACCGTGAGTGCCGGATATCTTTGCAGCGCGGAGCATTTCCTCGTCGTCGACCTCGGACCGGCCGAGGGCGATATTGTCACGCACCGTGCCTGACAAAAGGACGGTTTCCTGCATTGCGGATCCGACGGCGTAGCGCAGCGCCTTCGGATCCAACTGGCGCACATCGTTGCCGTCGACGAGGACCGTGCCTTCCTCGGGTTCGTATAAGCCAAGGATCAGCTTTGCGACGGTAGACTTGCCGGAGCCGACCCGACCGAGGAGCGCGATATGCTCACCGGGCTTTATCGTGAAACTGACGCCATCCAGCGCCTTTTCGGTCATATCGGGATAACGGAAGCTGACGTTCCGAAATTCAATCTCTCCATGCGGACGGGCGATGGCCAGAGCCTCACCCTCCGGTCCCTCGCGGTGCGTATCCATCAGGCCGTTGATCTGGCGGTAGGCGGTGCGCGTCATGGCGAGCCGCGAGAGGAGGCTGGCGATTTGGCCGAGCGGCGCCACAGCGCGGCCCGACAGGATCGAGCAGGCGATAAGGCCGCCCATAGACAGCTTCTGTTCGGCAATCAGGCCGACACCGATGATGATGACGCCCGCATAAGACATCATCTGCGCCGATTGGGAGATCGTGACGCCGATGGAAGAAACGAGACGCTGTCGCAGGTTCGTCGACGCGTGCTCGTCGATGGCCTCGGTCCATCGCTTCGTCAAAAGGCCGCCCGCGCCCGCCGTTTTGACGGTTTCCAGCCCGCCGATGGCTTCGACGAGAACAGTCTGCTTCAAAAGGCCCTGCCCCATGCTCTTAGCGCTGAGCCGGTCCATCGCCGGATGGGTGAGAACGCCGGCGATGATCACGATCGGTACCATAAGCGCGGGGACAATCACGACCGGGCCGCCGATGACGAAGATGACCGTCAGGGTCAGGAGAATGAAGGGAACATCGACGATGGCCGTGATGGTCGCGCTGGCGAAGAACTCGCGCAGCGTCTCTAATTCGCGCATCAGGCCCGCGAGCGCGCCGGTCGACCCTTTCTTCTTGTCGAGGCGCACCGAAAGCAGCTGGTCAAAGACCTCTCCGCCCACCGTCTTGTCGATGCCCATACCGGCAAGATCGGTAAAATAGGAGCGTAAAAGCTTTAGGACAAAATCGAAGATGATGACGATGCCGAGGCCGATCGACAGCGCGATCAGGGAATCGGTGGCGTTGTTGGGGACGACACGGTCATAGACGACCATGGTGAAGAGGCTGGAAGCGAGCGCAAAGAGGTTGATGAAGATCGCCGCCAGCGCCACCTTCATATAAACGCTGCGGTTTTCCCGCATCGGCCGCATCAGCCAGTCGGCAAAGCGCGGCGGCTTGCCCTCGAATTTCATGTCTTGGCTCACTCGGCAATCCCCCGGGCCTCTATGCCCAGCGCGTCGAGCAGACGGCCCGTGCGCGCGAGCAGCACATAATGCGCCGCGTCACGTTCGATAAGCGCCTGGATGTAGTTTCCGGCGACGCCGAAGTAGCGATCCTCTGCCTGCAACACGTCGAACAGGTCACCGCGCGCGAAACGGAAGCGTTCGGCAAGGACATCTCGAGTCCGGCGGCTGGCGATGTAATTGACTTCGAGCGAAGCGACCTGGTCCTTGAGCGCGCCGACGTCGGCCCAGGCGATGATGGCCTCGCGCGCAGCCTCCTCCTCCGCCGCCTCGGCGCGAAACCGTTCGGCGCGAGCGCGGGCGCGCTGTGCAAGGGCACGCGGAAAAGAGCCTGCGAAGAAGCGCTGCGTGACATTGACCCGTGCGCGGACGTCGTAATCCTGCCCTTCATCAGTGTCGAAGAGGCCGTAGCGGCCGCCGTCGACACCGGCGGTGACCAGCGGAAGACGCTCGGCATCCGCGGCGCGGCTTTCGTC
>JBAUIQ010000391.1:0-8512 GCA_049683075.1 Pacificimonas sp. | reverse complement strand
ATCTTCACCAATCCGCGCGCGCAGCGGACGCGCGATTATATCACCGGCCGGTTCGGCTAAGTCAGGTCACTAGCATGGAACAGAAAACCTCTCACACCGTCAAAAGCTTCGACGACGATCTTCGTGCGCTGCGGGCAATGATCGGCCGTATGGGCGGTCTCGCACGCGCGCAGATCGACGAGTCCGTCGCCGCGCTCCTGGCTCATGATATCGATGCCGCTGCCCGGGTCGTTGCCAAAGACGTCGAGCTCGACGAACTGGAGATGGAGGCCGAAGCCTTCGCCATCTCGATTATCGCCCGCCGCAGCCCCTTGGCGCAGGATCTTCGTGAGGTCATCGCGGCGCTGAAGATCGGCGCGGTCATCGAGCGTATCGGTGACTATGGAAAGAATATCGCAAAGCGCGTGGAATCCGTCGCGGGGTCCAATTACCGCCCGGCGGGTTCGGGGGTGGAGCGCATGTCGCAGATGGTATCGACCCAGGTCGACGACGCCCTCCGCGCCTTCGCCGAGCGCGATCCCTACCTGGCGCGCGCCGTCAGCGACGAAGACGAGGCGATCGACGATTATTACGAGAGCCTTTTCGAAGGCATGTTGAACGAGATCGCTGCCGACACCGACAACACGTCGCCCGTCACGCACCTCATCTTCGTCATCAAGAATCTCGAGCGCATCGGCGATCACGCAACGAATATCGCTGAGATGGTCCATTATGGCGCGACCGGCGATTACATCGGCGACCGGCCGAAGGGCGGCGATGCGACGGGCCTGACCCTGCCGCTGTAGAAGACATGCAAACGAACGAGCAGAGGGAGAAAATCAGTCTCATGACCCCAAAGGTTCTCCTCGTCGAAGATGACGCGACGCTCGTCGAATTGCTTACATATAATTTTGAGGCCGAAGGCTTCACTGTCGTCCAGACGGCCGATGGCGAGGAGGCCCTTCTTCTCGCCAAGGAAGAGGGCCCGGATATCGTTATCCTCGACTGGATGATCGAATCACTCAGCGGGATCGAGGTTTGCCGCCGTCTGCGGCGACAGCCGGAAACGCAAAATCTGCCGGTCATCATGCTGACCGCACGGACGGAGGAGGCGGATCGTATTCGCGGCCTCGATACCGGCGCCGATGACTATATCACGAAGCCGTTCAGCCCGCGCGAGCTCATCGCCCGCGTCAAAGCGGTTCTTCGCCGCCTGCGCCCCGCGATTGCTAGTGAGAGCCTCAGCTTTGCGGATGTCGAGATGGACCTTGGCTCTCATCGCGTGACCCGTGGCGGCAAGACGATTGCCCTCGGGCCAACGGAGTTCAGGCTCTTGCGGCATTTCCTCGAACATCCCGGTCATGTGTTCAGTCGGGAGCAGCTGCTCGATTCCGTCTGGGGTCGTGATGTTTATGTCGAACAGCGAACGGTCGACGTCCACATCCGCCGATTGAGGAAAGCGCTGAATATCGCCGAGACCAAGGACATTATTCGCACCGTCCGCTCCGCAGGCTATGCGCTTGACGAAACGGCAGTCGCTTAAGAGCGCCGCCGAAAAGCGTCAGGCTAGGCGCGGCGCCTCGTCTTCGTTTAGGGCGGTCGACAAACAATCCCCCGCTTTTTCAGGAGACGACATCATGGACTTCACCAATCGCACCGCCATCGTCACGGGCGCCGGCGGCGGCCTCGGCCGCGAATATGCGCTTTCGCTCGCCAAGCGCGGGGTGAAGGTCTGTGTAAACGATCTCGGCGGCGCCCGCGACGGATCTGGCGGCAACAGCGAGGCGGCGGAGGCCGTGGTGAAGGAAATCACCGATGCGGGCGGTACGGCGATGGCCAACCCCGCATCCGTCACGGACCGCAACGCGGTTGATGCCATGGTCGCCGACGTCATGGCCAAGTGGGGCCGCATCGACATCCTCATCAACAACGCTGGCGTCCTCCGCGACCGCAGTTTCGCCAAAATGACGCTCGACGATTTCGAGTTCGTCCTCGACGTGCATCTAATGGGAAGCGTCAATTGCTCGAAGGCCGTGTGGCAGCATATGCGCGACGCCAACTATGGTCGGATCGTCATGACCGGCTCCTCGACCGGCTGCTACGGCAACTTCGGCCAGACGAATTATGGCGCGGCGAAGCTAGGGCTGGTCGGCTTCATGAAATCGCTCGCGCAGGAGGGCGCGAAGAACAACATCCACGTGAACTCCATCATTCCGGTTGCGGGGACGCGCATGACCGAGGACCTGATGCCGGAAGAAATGCTGAAGATGTATTCACCAGATAAAGTCGCACCAGCCGTCGTCTTCCTGTCGTCCGACGAGGCACCTACAAATACGATCGTTGGCGCGGGGGCAGGCGGCTACCATGCCGCACATGTGACCCTCACCAAGGGAATCATGTTGAAGGAAGAGGAACGAACCGCGGAGACCATCGCGGCGCGCTTCGACGAGATTGTCGATCGGACCGGCGAAACGGTGCCGAAGTCAGGTGCTGAGCAGGGTCAGCTCGTCATGTCGCGACAGGGCGAACTCGCTTAGCCGTCAACCATCGACCAGCTTGAGGAGCCGTCGTTCCAGCGGGGCAAGGAGAGCGTTCAGCTCACCGCCCCGCTTCAGGACCTGTCCATGCTCACCGATCAGCGCATATTGCCCTTGCTTCCGGGCAAGGGCGGGACGCTTGACCACAACAACCTCTGGGCGGTCCGTTGCGCGGCGAAACGCGGCAAAGCGGGCCTCGTCTTTCTCCATTGCCATCGCATAATCGCGCCACTCGCCAGCGGCGACCATGCGACCGTAAAGGTCCATCAGCCGGGTCAGCTCCGCTCGGTCCCACGGAACCTGCTTCCCCGTCCGGTGCGTCGCATCGAATAATTGCGTAACCGTCGCTGACACCTAAGCGCGCCGCTCCAGATCACCGGTGTCCGTTTCGTCAGTACCTGGCAGCGTTTTCGCGGCTTCATAGGCGTCGAGCCGCTCCTGCAGCACCTTCATCTCGCATCGCAAAATTTCGACCTGCTGCGTTTGCGGGTCAAACTTCTCGCTGCACGGCGTGCCGTAGGGAATGAAGTCGGCCGCATAGCTCTCAGCGGCGACGGGAACGGGCTTCGCGGGAATACCGACCATCGTTGCGCCTTCAAGAACTTCCCGAGTGACGACTGCATTCGCACCGATTCTTGCACGGCGACCGACCGAAATCGGTCCAAGGATTTGCGCGCCGGAGCCGACGATGACGCCATCGCAAAGCGTCGGGTGACGCTTGCCAGGGATCCCGTTTGCGGGGTTCGTCCCTCCGAGCGTTACATTCTGGTAGATGGTGACGTCGTCGCCGATTTCCGCTGTTTCGCCAATCACCGTAAACCCGTGATCGATGAAGAAGTTCGCGCCGATTTTCGCGCCGGGATGGATGTCGATGGCAGTGAACATGCGCGCGATGTGATTGACGACGCGCGCAAGTAGAAAGAGTTCCCCGCGATAGAGGAAATGAGCGGCCCGGTGCGCGGCTAGCGCCCATACACCTGGGTAGAGAAGCACTTCCCAGCGAGAGCGAGCGGCAGGATCACGCGCCTTCACGCTATCGAGATACTCGAGGATGTTTCGGAGCATGCGATGTCCGCCTCTCGTCTGTAAAGTCAGACTCAGAACCTAGGCGGCGGGCGACCAAGATGTAAAGTCACGGTCGCCTACCTCATCTGACACTAAGCGGCAGCCAAACTACGCGCGAGTGCGAACACGACCGCTGCGCCGCGTGCCGCATACTGGATCGTCTCGGTCGATGCGCCGGCTTTCGCCAGGACCTTCTCGTGACTTTCCATGCACATGCCGCAACCGTTGATGGCGCTGACGGCGAGCGACCACAGCTCGAAATCGATCTTATCGACGCCGGGCTTTGCCATCGCGTTCATACGCAGATTGGCGGGAAGCTTAGAATAGGCGTCGTTCCCGACCAGATGCGTGAAGCGGTAATAGACGTTGTTCATCGCCATCAGCGAGGCCGCCGCCTTCGCGGCGTTCATCGCCTCTTCGGAAAGATGTTCGCCAGCTTCCTCTTCGACGGCGTCGATAAGTGGGCCGTATCCGGCGGCGTGAGCGCAGGCGACGAGCAGGCCATATTTCTTCTGATCGTCGACGCTCGGCTCACTCAGGATGTTCGAGATATTGAGGCGTGCGTCCTTCGCATAGTCGGGGAGTGTTCGGGCGAGATCCTTGATCTGGGACATGTAAAGTTCCTTCGGTGCTGAAAAAGAAAAAGGGCGGCGAGGCCATGGCCGCGCCGCCCCCTCGGGTTCGTTAGGTCCTGAAGCTTACGCGGCGGGGCGCAGCGTTTCCTGACCTTCTTCCCAATTGCATGGGCACAGCTCGTCGGTCTGCAGCGCGTCGAGAATGCGCAGCGTTTCCTTCGGGTTGCGGCCAACGTTCAAGCCGTTGATCGTCACGTGCTGGATGATGTTGTCCGGATCGACGATGAATGTGGCGCGCAGAGCAACGCCAGCGTTCTTCTCGCGAATACCAAGTGCGTCGGCCAGTTCGCCCTTATTGTCGGCGATCCACGGGAAGTCGGCCTTGGCCAGACGTTCGTCGGACCGGCGCCACGCGAAGTGGACGAAGTCGGTATCGGTCGAGGCGCCAATCAGGACGGCATCGCGATCCTCGAAATCATCCTTCAGTTCGCCATAGCCTTCGATCTCGGTCGGACACACGAAGGTGAAGTCCTTCGGCCACCAGAACAGGATCTTCCACTTGCCGTCATAATCCTTATCGGTCAGCACTTCGTCTGCAGGAAGGTTGCTCGTCCCCTGCTGGACGGGAACGGAAAATTCAGGAAGCTTGTCGCCAACGGTCAACATATTTTTGGTCTCCATTTTCAGGTTCGTTTTCGACACGGAACAGGACGTCATCGCGCGATCTAATGTATCAAGAGCTTGCAGATGTGGTCCGTTCCGCTATCGTGCCAATAAATTTTTTACTCGTCAGTAATCGAGGGGCTCGATCATTCACCTGCCGACGTTGAAGCAGCTGCAATATCTTGTGGCTCTACACGATCACGGTCATTTCGGACGCGCGGCCGAGGCCAGTTTCGTGACCCAGTCCACACTTTCTGCCGGCCTGCGCGAACTCGAAACTCAGCTCGACGCCACACTTGTTGAGCGGACGAGAAGGGTCGTTCGATTCACGCCGCTCGGAGAACGGGTCGCGGCCAAGGCACGCAGTCTGATCGGCGACGCAAAGGAACTGGCTCAGCTCGCCCAGGCGGAATCGCAGCCACTGACGGGCGAACTTCGGATGGGGGTGATACCGACGATCGCACCCTTTCTTCTTCCGCGGATCCTTCCCTCTCTTCGCATCGCCTTTCCGTCGCTCAGACTGTTTCTGCGTGAAGAACCGAGCGCCCCTGCCTGCGAGGCGCTTCACAAGGGTCATCTCGACTGCGTTCTTCTGGCATTGCCCTGGAACTGCGGCGACATCGAAGCGGAGACGCTGATGTCGGATCGGTTCTTCGTTGCGGCCCATCGCGAAGATCAGCCCGGAGCAAAGGAAAGCGTGGCGGCGGGGGAGATCGAAGCGGAGAAGCTTCTTCTTCTGGAAGACGGACACTGCCTGAAGGAACACGCACTGGCCGCTTGCAAACGTCCAGAGTTTCGCAGCGAAGCCAGCGTTATCGGCACGTCCCTCCACACGCTCGTCCAGATGGTCGACAACCGACTGGGTCTGACCCTCGTCCCGGAAATGGCGATCTCTGCCGGTCTTCTCGAAGGTACGAATGTCGAGGCGCGTCCGCTTGCCGGTAAGGACGCCTCCCGGGAAATCGCGCTTGTCTGGCGGCGCGCCAGCCCCCGTGCCGACGAATTCAAAATGCTCGCCAAAGCGCTAATCGACGCGCAGGGTCGCGCTGCCTAGCCACGACCAACAATCCAAAAAATCGGGAGACAATCATGAAAGCGCTTCTTTGCAAGGAACATGGACCGCCCGAAAACCTCGTCGTCGAGGAGGTGCCGACGCCAGAGCCTGGCAAGGGCGAGGTGCGCGTGAGCGTGAAGGTCGCGGGCGTCAATTTTCCCGACACGCTGATCATCCAGAACCTCTACCAGTTCAAACCCCCGCTGCCGTTCAGTCCGGGTGGCGAAGCGGCGGGCGTGATCGATGCCGTGGGGGAGGGCGTGTCGCACCTGAAACCGGGTCAACGCGTTCTAGCGATGACGGGTCACGGCGCGTTCGCGGAAGAGATCGTCACGGAAGCCAGCCGTGTGATTCCCATTCCCGATGCCATGTCCGACGACATCGCAGCAGGGTTCACCATGACCTACGGCACATCGCATCACGCATTGAAGCAGCGCGCGGCCCTGCAGCCGGGCGAAACGCTCTTGGTTCTCGGTGCGGCGGGTGGCGTCGGTCTCGCTGCGGTCGAGCTCGGTAAGCAAATGGGCGCGAAGGTCGTCGCCGCTGCGTCCACTCAGGAGAAACTCGATCTCTGCCGAGAATATGGGGCGGACGAGGTCATCAACTACACCGACGAAGACCTGCGCGAAGGCATCAAGCGTGCGACCGGCGGCGCGGGTGCGGATGTCATCTACGACCCCGTCGGCGACAAGTTCGCCGAGCCTGTCTTCCGGTCGATCGCGTGGAACGGCCGTTATCTCGTCGTCGGCTTTGCCGCAGGCGACATACCGAAGCTGCCGCTCAACCTGCCTCTCATCAAAGGCGCGGCGATCGTCGGTGTTTTTTGGGGTGCCTTCACCGCGCGCGAGCCGAAGGTGCATGAGGCCAATATGGCCGAACTCCTTCACTGGCTGGGTGAGGGCAAACTGAAGCCGCACGTTTCGAAGCGCTTTCCACTCGCCGAGGGCGGGCAGGCGATCCGGTGGATGATGGACCGCAAGGCGATGGGAAAAGTTTTGGTCGAGATGTAGGCCCGGACCTTTTGTCGCGGTCGTCCGTTAAAACGATGACCACGACAAACAGGAGTAACACCATGGGTATTTTCGATTTCTTCAAGCGCGACAAAGGCAAGGAGCTGTTCGACGAGCAGACCCCGGCAGAGAAGAAGGCCGAGAAGCTCCGCGCGGAAATCGAGCGCATGGGACTCAAGGGCGACATCAAGGTCCGCGTCGACGGCGACAAGGTGAAGCTATCGGGTAAGGTGCCGGATCAGGCGACGAAGGAACGCCTGATGGTGTTGGCTGGAAACACGAAATATATTTCGAAGGTCGATGATGACGATCTCGATAGTGACGGTCGTCCCGACGCCAGCCCGGCCAGCCGTTATCATACCGTGGAGAGCGGTGACACGCTGTCGAAGATTGCCAAGGAATATTATGGCGATGCTGGGAAGTATCCGAAGATCTTCGAGGCCAATAAGCCGATGCTCGACGATCCGGACAAGATCTATCCCGGGCAGGTACTGCGCTTCCGGACGAAAACGCAGCGGTCTAATTTCGCAGCAAACTGACCGATAACAGCCGCCGCCTTGGCCCTCGGGTCAGCGCGGCGGCTTTCGTTTCATCTTGGCACCCTTGACCCGGGCCCGCTCCGGCGTCCTATTCACGAGTATGACCTTTCGACATTGGCTCGCCGCCCCCGCCGCCCTGCTCCTCGCACTTCCCGCCGTCGCTCAGCTATCACCCGCTGAAACGCGTATGGTTGCCACGGTAGACGCCGAGGCGGACCGTCATATCGAGCTTCTCGAGCGGCTCGTGAACCAGAACAGCGGTACTCTAAATGTAGAGGGGGTGAAGATCGTTGGCGACATGATGCGCGCCGAATTCGACGCGATCGGCCTTGAGACCGAGTGGATCGACATGAGCGACGCGGGCCGATCCGGTCACCTGGTCGCAACGCACGAGGGCGGCGACGGACCGAACATGCTGCTGATCGGGCATCTCGACACGGTGTTCGAGCCGTCTTCTCCGTTTCAGACATTCGTCCGCGACGGCGACAGCGCCGCCGGTCCCGGCGTCGCGGATAATAAGGACGGTATCACCGTCATCCTCGCTGCGCTTCGTGCAATGCGCGCCGCGGGGACACTCGCCGATGCCAATATCAAGGTCGTCCTCACAGGCGACGAGGAGCGGGCAGGGGAGCCGCTCGCCATATCGCGGCGCGATCTCTACGCGGCGGGCGACTGGGCCGACATCGCGCTCGGCTTCGAGGGCGTTTCACGCGGACCCGACGGAACGGAATATGGTGTCGTCGCCCGCCGCAGCTCGTCCAGCTGGACGCTGACAGTCTCTGCCAAAAGCGGGCACAGCAGCCGCGTCTTTTCCAACGCGAGCGGCTATGGCGCGATCTACGAACTTGCGCGCATTCTCGATGATTTCCGCGAACAGCTGATCGAACCGAACGCAACCTTCAACGTCGGTGTCGTCGGCGGCGGCACGCCTGCAACGCTCGATGCGGACGAGCTCCGCATCGCGTCCGAAGGCAAGACGAACATCAGTGCCGAAACTGCCATCGCGCGCGGCGATCTTCGTACCCTGACCCCCGAACAAGATTTACGCCTGCGCGAAAAAATGCAGGAGATCGTAGCGACCCCGCTGAAC
>JBAUIQ010000390.1:0-1982 GCA_049683075.1 Pacificimonas sp. | reverse complement strand
GAACTCAAACCAGGCTGGAAGAACGGTAAACACCAAAAGCAGTGGATCGACACGCTCGAACTCTATGCCTTTCCCAAGATCGGCAATGATCCCGTTAGTGACATTGAAGGTCCGGCAATTCGCGATCTTCTGGCCGAGATCTGGCTAGAGAAGCCCGAAACTGCGCGGCGCGTGAAGCAACGCATTGGAACTGTTCTGGACTGGTCTTATGCAAAGGGTTTTCGGAAGACAGAAGCCCCGATGCGCTCGATCGCAAAAGGTCTTCCCAAGCAACCGAAGAAGACTGGTCACTTTGCCGCGATGCCTTACGAACAGGTACCGGCGTTTTTGCAAACACTGCGGTCGCGACCATCCAAGAGCCGCCTTGCGCTAGAGTTTGCAATCTTCACAGCTACTCGTTCCGGCGAGGTTCGCGGCGCAACATGGTCAGAAATATCGGTGAAGAAGCGGACTTGGACGATATCAGCCGAGCGTATGAAAGCTGGAGAGGAGCATGTCGTCCCTCTATCCGAGCAAGCGCTCTCTGTACTCGAGCGCGCTAGGATGTTCCAAATCACCGCTAGCGATTTGATCTTTCCCGGCCAACTGCCAAAGAATCCGCTATCGGATATGACGCTTTTGAAAAAGTTGCGCGACCTCGAACTGCCCTACACTGTGCATGGGTTCCGATCGTCATTCCGTGACTGGGTCGCAGAGAAAACCAATTGGCCTGGAGAAGTGGCCGAGGCCGCCCTCGCACACACAATCGAGAACAAAGTAGAGGCGGCCTACCGCCGTACTAAATATCTTGAGAAGCGCCAGAGTCTGATGTTGGAATGGGCTGATTTCTGTCTGCCGCGCGATTGAGATACCATCAGTTTTTTTAGGTGTCTCTTGCTACGACTGGACAGGCATCTATCCATTTGTCGATCTCCTGCTCGGTCCAGGCGACGACGTTGCCGCCTAGCTGGCGCGGCCTCGGAAAGGTACCATCTTCCATCCGCCGGTAAATGGTGGAGCGACCAAGTCCCACCCGACGTCGGACTTCAGGAAGCCGTATGAGCCTGATCGAGCAACTGGAAAGTTCGAAGTCACTCACGTGCCTTTCCTCGCTTTGCTGACTGTCTGAGGCTTTGCATCAGCTCGATCAACCCGCAAACCTATGTTGAGGTGGAGAAGCCGTGCCCACCCTTCTTCATTGAGTTTTCTGACAAATACCGCTCGATCGTTCTCCGGCCCGATAATCTTGGCATCAATTTCGCCAAGATCGATCAACAGCTTTGCATGCTGAAGCAGGTCGTCATGCTCAACGCCGTCCAACTTCAACATCTGGTCGCAAAGCAAATGACTCTGCGGCATCGCCGCGACACGACGGCGGATACGGTCCATCAGATTTTCATCGTACATGTTTCTCTCCCCGTTTCGGGTGGCTCAAGCACCGACGGCACGGATGCGCCCGGCATCGTCATCGCCCATCATTTCCTCATGACGTGCGGCTTCGGCGATATGCTTCGATATACGCTTGGCGATGAGGTGCGCCGTGGGCTTGCCCCAGCGTGATCGGATCCTGTCGAGATCGTCGCCAAGCTCGGCTTCGAGCGCAGCGGGCAATGTCTCTATCAGCGTTTCCAGGAACTCAGCGGCTTCGGTCGCCGTCCAGTCCTCGATCAACGCATGCTGGTCGAACAGGGACAAAACGACAATTCCTCGCGCTGGCGCACCAAGCGCTTCAAGCAGCTGAACGGCCTCGCCCGTCTGCACGCGGCGCTTCTCGGACAGCATGCGCGATAGCGTATCCTTGGCAATGCCGGTTTTCTGCGACAGTCGCCGCTGCGACATCCGCGAGCGCAGCAGTGCGCCGTTGATAATGCCACCGTACGCGGCCTCCAGCTGGCTGCCGGGCTCTCCTCTTATGTTCATATCTGTCTCTCCGTTTGCGCGTTCGAATCATTTGATGAGACAAGCTATGCTTTTCCCTATCGTGTAGGAAAGCGAAAAGAACA
>JBAUIQ010000389.1:0-4213 GCA_049683075.1 Pacificimonas sp. | reverse complement strand
GCACTTCTCGGGACCGCCCGCGAGGCCGACGACGCGTGCACCCTTCAGCTTGGCGATCTGGCAAACGAGCGCGCCGACGGCGCCCGACGCGGCGGAGACGACGACCGTCTCGCCCGCCTTGACTTGGCCGACCTCAATGATGCCGATCCACGCCGTCATGCCGGGCATGCCGAGGATGCCAAGCCAGGTTTCCGGCGGTGCGAGCGAAGTGTCGATTTTCGTTACCTCGCTGCCGGGAAGGACGGCATGGGTGGTCACCCCAAAGGTACCCGTGACCCAGTCGCCCTTCGCGATACCGTTCGCATTCGAGTCGATCACTTCGCCGACGCCGCCTGCGCGCATGATTTCATTTATGCCAACCGGCGGGACATAGCTTTTGCCGTCATTCATCCAGCCTCGCATCGCCGGGTCGAGCGAGATGTGGCTGACCTTCACCAGAACTTCGTCCTTGCCTGCGGACGGCACCTCACCCTCGCGGGTTTCGAAATGTCGGTCTTCGACACTGGTGGTAGGGCGTTCTACGAGGTGGACTGAGGTTCTGGTCATGTCTTGTCCTTGGCTTCGGAAAGTTTCGAGAAAAGCAGGCGGTCAGGACCCTTATAGGCGAAAAGCCACATCAAGCCGATATAGGTGGCAAGGATGAGCGGCAGGCCGAGGACGAGCTGCCAGAAGGGTGGCAGCAGCCAGTAGCTGGCCATGCCGACCGCGACCGTCGCGAGGGTTGCGGGAAGGAAGCTCCAGCGCAGGCCACTGATCCGGCCCGGGACGAGCCGATGAAGGAGGATTACCTTCAGGATGGAGGCGAAGAGCGCCGCGCAGGCGAGGGCGAGGGCGGCCCCGATGCCTTGGACGGGCCGGGTTTCGCCAACCTCCGGGAAGAAGACGTCGAACAGCTGGATGAAGCCGAGCGTCAGGCCGATTTGTACGGCGATCGTCGCCAGCGAAATCATCAGGTTGCGGTGCCGGGCGAGATAGACGAGCGCGCCCTCCGAAATCGCAGCCGTGACGTAGAGGACTTCGGCGGCGAGGAGCAGCGCGAGAATGCCCGCGCCCGCGCCGAAGCCGTTGCCGACCAAGCCCATCGACGCCTCACCGGTAAAGCCGAGCACCATCGCGACGCCGAGCTGAGCCGACAGCACCCAGAACCCGACCTGGCGCAGTTGCTGCGATATGCCCTCCATGTCGCCTGACTTCTGGGCCTGCGCAACGACAGGCGCGAGGATGGGGTCGAAGGTGACCTTCAGCTTTTGCGGCAGGGACGCGAATTGCTGCGCGACATAGTAGACGCCGAGGACGGCGGGCGCAGCGAACTGGCCGAGGATGATGATGTCGACGCGGCGCATTGCCCAGTCGACGGCGTCGGCACCCGCGAGCGGCCAGTTCTCTTTCATAAGGAGGAACAACCGCGCCGGATGGGGCGTCCATCCGACCGGCCGCCCGAACATGCGCACCGCGGGGATGATCGCCGCGACGAAGGCTGCAATCATGGCGGCGGCGTAGGACATGATGAGGGCGTCGGGCTTCCACGCCGGAATGAAGGCGAGAGCGGCCGCAACCAGGGTGATCGTCCAGGGTTCCACAAGGGCGCGCGCCGTCACCGTCGCCTTGACGTTGTGACGGCAAGCGAGCGCGGCCAGCAGCACTTCGGCACCGACGAAGAACAATGCGGCTAGCGGGAACATGCGATCGAGGCCGGAAATCTTCGAGTTCGGGAAGACAATTTCCGGCAACATGATCATGATGCTGGCACCGACGCTTGCCAGCAGCATGCCGACCAGCATGGCGTCGGCGATAACATGCGCGGGCGGTCGCGTCGCCTTGGCCAGTTCCTTCGCAATACCACGCCGGAGCCCAAGTGTCGCGAGCGCCGCCATCAGCTCTACGACCATTGTTGCATAGGCAAAGCGACCCAGCGCCTCGGCACCGTAATACTGACCAGCGATAAAGAGGAACGGGATCCGTCCCAAAAGCCGGAGCACGAACCCGAAGAAGTTGGTGCGCCCGCCTTTCGCGAGCGCACGCGTGTCGGCACCCCGGCCATTCGGATCATCTGTTGCTTGAATGTTTTCGGGGGTCGCCACGCGGCGGACCCTAGGGCTGCGCGGGGTTTGCAGCAACGCTGCGCCGTATCCGAAGCTTCACCCTTATTCAGGCCCTCCTCAGCTAGGATCGACCAGCATGCCGCTTTCTCTTCTGCCTCCGCACCGCTAGGTCTGACCGATGCCCCGCCGCCAATCGAAATCCCTGCCAGCGCGCCTGTTCGGCTATGCGTGGAAGGGCGGCCTGACGCTCGGTGTGCTGGGCTTCGCGCTGCTGGCGGTTCTGGTGCTTTACCAGCAGTCGCAGCTGCCGGGCTTTACGACCTTGACCCAGTCCCCGGTGGGTCAATCGGTGCGGGTGAAGAGCGCGGACGGCGCGGTGCTCGTGAACCAGGGTCCGAGCTATGGCGGCTGGCTGAGCTATTCCGAAATCCCGCCTGTCATGGTGCAGGCGATGGTGGCGGTCGAGGATCGCCGCTTCATGGATCACTGGGGCGTCGATCCCGCCGGAATGCTACGTGCGGCAAAGGTCAATTTCGAGACCGGTACCCGGCGACAGGGCGCGTCGACCATCACGCAGCAGCTGGCGCGCAACATTTTCCTCAACAACGACCGCACGTTCGAACGAAAGATCCGCGAGGCGCTGATCGCGCTCGCCATGGAGCGCAAATATACCAAGGCGCAAATCCTCGAGCTTTACCTCAATCGCGTCTATTTCGGCGGCGGCGCCTATGGCGTCGATGCTGCCAGTCGCCGTTTCTTCGGTCATGGCGCGAGCGATATGTCGGCGGCGGAATCCGCCATCATCGCCGGGCTGGTGAAGGCGCCGTCGCGCTTTGCCCCGTCGGCCGATCCCGAGCAGGCACGAACGCGCGCGCGCGTCGTTGCCGATGTCATGGCCATCAGGGGCGTCATCGATGATGCGGCTGCGGTAAAGGCTGAAATCGCTAGCCTGGAATTCGCGCCGCAGCCGAAGCAGAACGACGTGCGTTATTTCACGGACTGGGTCCTGGCGCAGGTCGACCGGCTGTCCGACGAGCGCACCGAACCGCTGGTCGTGACGACGACGCTTCTCTCAAATATGCAGGTCGCGGCCGAGGCCGCCGTCAAAGAGGCGGCCACGGGCGAATTGCAGGGCGCCCTCGTCGCCATGACGAATGACGGGGCGGTGCGCGCGATGATGGGCGGACGCGACTATGTCAGCTCCAACTACAACCGCGCGACGGTCGCAGAGCGTCAGCCGGGTTCGGCCTGGAAGCTGTTCGTGTATCTCGCCGCCATCGAGGGCGGCACTCTGCCCGACGATCTGGTGAACGACGCGCCGATCACGCTGGAGGGTTGGACACCGCGCAACTATGGCCGCTCCTACCGCGGCGAAATCACGATGCGCGAGGCTTTCCAGCGCTCCTCCAACGCCGTCGCGGCGCAGCTGGCGGCGCGTGAGGGCACGAACAGCGTTGCCGATATGGCCCGGCGTTTCGGGATCGATACCGACATCAGCCGCCGCCCCGCCATGTCGCTTGGCACCTCGACCGTACGGCTCATCGAGATGACGGCGGCCTATGCCGGCGTCGCGCGTGGCGGTGTCGCCGTGGAACCCTATGGCATCACGAAGATCGAAACCGCGCGCGGACGGACGATCTATGAGCGGCAGGCGCGTTCGGGCCGCGTGCTGGTCGCGCCCTGGGTGGCGACAAACATGACGAACCTCCTGCAGGCTGCAGTCGATCAGGGGACGGGAACGGCCGCGAAGATCGGACGGCCTGTGGCGGGCAAGACCGGCACGACATCAGATTATCGCGACGGTTATTTCGTCGGCTTTACCGGCGAACTGACGGCGGGCGTCTGGATGGGCCGCGACGACAACAAACCCGTACGGGGCCTGACCGGCGGCGCCGCCCCGGCGCGTACCTTCGCCGCTTTCATGCGCCGCGCGACCGATGGCATGCCAGTGACCGAGCTGGACAGCGACATTGCCTTCGACGACCTTTTTGCCGAACCCGACGCCGAGGTCTATGGCCTCAACGGCGCGTGGCCGCCAGCCGAGGACGGCTATTATGACGATTATGGTGAATGGGGCGAAGACGATCCTTTCGGACCGCGGGCCGAGGATGCGGATTATCCGAACGAGCCTACCGATCGTCCATTCTATGCCGAGCCGCTAGGCGGTGAGC
>JBAUIQ010000388.1:0-1778 GCA_049683075.1 Pacificimonas sp. | reverse complement strand
ACCGAAATGCGCGACATGCTTCCTGAACGATATTTGTCTGTGGCCGGAGAAGACCGTCTAGTCGGTCTTTTGCGGAGGTCGCTTTCGAAAGCACTTCACATCGCTGTCCCGAATGTCGAGCGTGATCTCCACATCGTCCGGCATGGCCTTATCGGCCGCTCCGATCAGCTTGTCCGCAAGCTCGGCTTTTTGCGGGTCAGAGCGACCCGTAAGAATGATGAGCGTCAGGTGCAGAAACGGCCTCATCTCGCCGCCAACGAGATAACTTGGATAGCCATGCGCGCGAAGCTTCACATTTTCCGCCGCGATGATATCCGTTGCCTCGCATACCGTCATCAGCGCGGAGAACAGCGCCGGGATCGCATTGCGCGTCGTGACGTCCTTTGAATGTTCGGCGATCAGTTGCGGCATGTCGGGCGCTGTCTTAGAGCCTTCACGTCATGACCCCAACCGCCAAGATCCTGTTGCTCGGTTCAGGCGAACTCGGCCGGGAATTCGTAATTTCGGCCAAGCGGCTCGGCTGTCACGTCGTAGCCTGCGATGCCTATGCGGACGCGCCGGCCATGCAGGTCGCCGACGAGGCGGACGTCTTCTCGATGCTCGACAGCGACGCGCTCGGCGCGGCCATTGAGCGACACGCGCCGGATTTCGTGGTGCCAGAGGTCGAGGCGATCCGCACCGAAGTTCTCGCGGACTATGAAGAGAAAGGCGTATCCGTCGTTCCGTCCGCCCGGGCGGCGCAGCTGACGATGAACCGCGACGCCATCCGCGATCTGGCAGCGAACGAGCTCGGCCTGACGACCTCACTATATCGCTATGCTGAAAGCCGGGACGAGTTGGCGACGGCGGCGCAAGAGATCGGCGTTCCGCTGGTCGTGAAGCCCGTCATGTCCTCCTCCGGAAAGGGACAGTCGACCGTTCGCGACCTCGCGCAGATCGACGCCGCCTGGGACGCAGCCACGTCGGGCATGCGCGGCGACCGGGCACGTGTGATCGCAGAAGGCTTTGTCGATTTCGACTACGAGATCACGCTCCTGACCGTACGTCACGCGCGGGGAATCAGCTTCTGCGCGCCCATCGGCCATCGGCAGGAAGGGGGCGATTATCGCGAGAGCTGGCAACCCGCGGCCATGACCGATGCTGCTCTCGGAAAGGCGGAGGCCATGTCGCGAACTGTCGTCGAAGCGCTTGGCGGACACGGGCTGTTCGGTGTCGAATTCTTTGTCAAAGGCGACGAAGTCATTTTTTCCGAGCTGAGCCCACGACCACATGACACCGGCATGGTCACGCTCGTCAGTCAGGATCTGAGCGAATTCGATTTGCACGCCCGCGCGATCCTCGGCCTGCCTGTGCCGGACCGCGTCTCACTCAGAGGTGCATCGGCGAGCGCGGTCGTCCTGGCTGACAGGGATGCCGATGCGTTTCGGGTGGCGGGCTTGGCGGATGCGCTCTCCGACGAGAAGGCGATCGTCGATGTGCGTATTTTCGGAAAGCCGACGACGCGGCCTCACAGGCGCATGGGCGTCGCTCTCGCCCGGGCGGACGGCGTCACGGCGGCGCGCGCTGCGGCTGTGAGAGCCGCCAACGAGATCAGGATCGAATATCGATGACGACGCTTTATGGCATTCCGAACTGCGATAGCGTCAGGACGGCACGCAAGTGGCTGGCTGCGAACAACATTGCCTACGATTTTCATGCTTACAAGAAGCTCGGAATCGAGCGGTCTCGGCTCGCGGTTTGGGCCGAGGCGGTGGGCTGGGAGCCACTTCTGAATAAAC
>JBAUIQ010000387.1:0-6744 GCA_049683075.1 Pacificimonas sp. | reverse complement strand
GGTAGGGGCTGATGCCGCCCTCACCCGTATCGTGATAAAAGCCGCCCAGCTTCGCCCCGCGGTTCAGGGCCATGATCGCGTGACTGCCAAGCGAGCCGTAGCTCATTGCGGAAATGTTCAGCGCGCTCGCCATATAGGATTTCGACGACTGTGAATTGCCGACCGGCACACGCGGATCGTGAACAGCGTCCGGTTCCGGCGACATCGAATGAGAAAGCCATTCGAACTCCGCCGCATAAACGTCGAGTTCGGTACCGAATGGCTGAGCGTCCTTCTGCCCCTTCGCCCGCGAATAGACGAGCGCGCGTTGGTCGCGGCTGAAGGGTTTGCCCTCATGGTCACCCTCGACGATGTAGCTGCGAAGAAATGGCCGCAAATCCTCGAAGAACCAGCGAATGCGCGCCGCGAACGGATAGAGACGCCAGAGCGTGTGCTTGGTTTGAAACAGATCGTAGATGGCGATCAGGAACGGCGGGACGACGAATAGCAGAAGCGCGAGAATTGGCTCCCAGAACGTCGACGCGTAGAGAATCGCGAGCGCGAGGATCGGTGGGAACCATAGGAAGACGTTGCGCGCGATTGGATCGTCGCCCGTCAGGGTCTCGCCTAGACCATCCACATAATTCCGTCTTTTCATATCACCCGCCTTCTGTCCCGGCCCGCCATGAACGGGTTAGGCTGTCTCCGGGTCCGACAAAGCATCACGTCGCAGCCTCTACGATCGCGAGCCATTCCTTTTCGCTCTTCACGTCAATGCTCAACGTTTCCGCTTTCTTCAGCTTCGACCCTGCGCCCGGCCCGGCTACGAGCAGGTCGGTCTTCGAAGACACTGACCCAGATACCTTCGCGCCCAGGCGCTCCGCCTGCGCCTTCGCTTCGTCACGCGACACTGCCTCGAGTTTTCCGGTAAACACGATTGTCTTACCACTCACTGCAGACGCCGTCGTTTCGAAAATCTCAGGCTGCACGTCCATCAGCTCGAACAGATCATCGACCGCCGATCGGTTATGAGGCTCAGCCCAGAAATCGGTAAGTGCGTGGGCGATTTCAGGGCCAATGCCGGAGACGCCAATGTCCGCGGCGAGGGCCTCGCCCAGACGCGCTGCCCTTTTTTCTTTGGTTTCGCCTACCGCCGCGTCGTGGCTCGCGGCGAGCTCGACGAGCTTTTCAAACTCGGCCCGCAGACTTTTCCAATCTTCGTAAACCCGAGCCAGATCGCGCCCCGTAATTTCGCCGACATGGCGGATACCGAGGCCGAAGAGGACGCGGGAAAGCGGCACAGTCCGGCTTGCCTCGATCGAAGCGAGGAGATTGGCGGTCGACTGTTCGGCCCATCCCTCGAGCGAAGCGATGTCCTCTTGATGCTGCTTCAAGCGAAAGATGTCCGCAGGGCCCGTCAACCAGCCTTTCTCAAAGAATAGCCGGATCGACTGTTCGCCGAGACCATCGATATCGACGGCCCGCCGCTGCACGAAATGCCGAAGGCGCTCGACTGTCTGGGCGTCGCAAATGAGACCCCCGGTGCAGCGTCGATCGACGACGCCCGCCTCGCGGACAGCCGCGCTGTCGCAAACCGGACAAGTCTGCGGCGGTGTCCACAGCTCACGCTCTTCATGAGCGGCGTCTTTTTCGACGACCCCGAGCACCTGTGGAATGACATCACCGGCGCGCTGTATCTCGACCCGGTCGCCGATGCGGACGTCCAACCTCGCGATCTCGTCCTCGTTATGAAGGGTCGCGTTCATTACCACGACCCCGCCGACGGTAACAGGGGTCAGGCGGGCGACGGGCGTTAGCTTCCCTGTGCGCCCAACCTGGATGTCGATGGCCTCGAGCGTTGTGGTTGCCCGCTCTGCAGGGAATTTATGCGCCGTTGCCCACCGGGGTGCGCGCCCGACGCTGCCGAGACGTCGCTGCCAATCGAGCCGGTCGACCTTATAGACGACGCCATCGATGTCGAAGTCGAGGTCGGCCCGCTGACGCTCTAACGTCTCGTAATATTGAACGATATCATCTGTATCGCCGCAACGACGGTCAGTCAGCTTGAAGCCAAGTTCGCCAAGCCATTGCAGCACGTCCGACTGCCGGTCGCAGCTCAGCGAGGACGCCTCGCCCCAGCCGTAGGCAAAGAATTTGAGAGGACGACTGGCGGTGACTGCGACATCGAGCTGGCGCAACGAGCCCGCCGCGCTGTTGCGGGGATTGGCGAACAGCTTCGCGCCCGCCTCGACCTGCGCGGCATTCAGGTCGGCGAAATCGGCGCGCGCCATGTAAACTTCGCCGCGCACTTCGAGAACGTCAGGCGCGCCCGATATTGTCTCAGGGATATCGTCGACCGTCCTAAGGTTCGCCGTGATGTCTTCGCCTACACGACCGTCGCCGCGCGTCGCGCCCTGAACGAGACTGCCCTTCTCATAGCGAAGCGCGACGGCAAGACCGTCGATCTTTGGTTCAGCAAGCAGGTCCACCGCTTCGTCCTCATCAAGAGACAGGAAGCGCCGGACACGCGCCACGAACTCACGCAGTTGGTTTTCGGAAAAGACATTGTCGAGCGACAGCATAGGCTGCGAGTGCTCGACCTTCGCGAAACGAGAGGATGGCGCGGCACCGACGATTTGCGTGGAGCTATCTTTTGCGAGTTCTGGATAATCGGCCTCCAGTCTGCGCGCTTCGCGCACCAGGGCGTCGAACTCTGCGTCGGATATCTCCGGTGCGTCATTACCGTGATAGGCGAGGTTCGCAGCGGCGATCTCTTCGGAAAGCGCCGCATGTTTTTTGGCGAAGGCGGCAGGTACGGTCACGGCCTTTTGATCGTGTCCACAAATTGCGGGAAGACGCGCGCAAAGGCCTTCGTCCCGGGTGCGATCATATTGAAATGTCCAGCGTCGTCGAAGGTCATAAGCGTCACGTCGTCGCCGGCCGCCCTTGCTTCCTGACTGTAGGAATAGCCCTGATCCGCAGGCATCACCTCGGAGGCAACTACGACCTGTGGAATGCCAAATGGGATGCGCGCAATGGGAGAGGCTTGAGCGTATCGTGACCGGACCTCATCCGGCGTACCGCCCATGACGGCCGCAATACCGTCCAATTCGCAAACGTCTTCAGCCGCCGCTCGTCCTCTTACGAGATCCGCAGGCCCGTCGATGGCGATAACCGCCCGAACGGGGAGCGGGTTCGGGCCGCGGACTTCGCTGTCGTCCGGGAGGGTCGAGCGCGCGGCGGTGAACAGCGCAGCATGCGCACCCGCGCTGTGGCCGATCGTCGTCACGCGGTCGAGGTCGAGTGGGTGCTCGCGAGCCAATACACGTAGGCTATCGACGGCACGCCCCCAGTCCAAAAAGGTGCCCGGCCAGCCAGCGCCATCCTCGCCCATCTGACGATAGCCAACATTCCACGTGGCGATACCGGCCTGAGTGAGCGCATCGGCCAAGGGCGCCATATAGCGAGGCCCGGCGCCGATGCTCTTCGTCCAACATCCTCCATGGTAGACAACGGCGACCGGAAAGGGTCCGGTCCCGTTCGGCAGGCGGAGCTCGCCGACCTGCGCCTCGGCCGAACCATATTTGACGACGGCATCCGGTTCGCTCGTCGGCAAGTCCTTCACGGCATCGTGGTCCAACAGGTCTTCGGCGCTGGCGACGCCCTCGAAGGCACTATCGCTCGCCTCTTCCGTATCGCCACCGCAAGCCGAAACCGTCATCAGAAGGGCCAGTCCGGCCACCACGCTCCGCATCTACATCGTCCTTTTGTCATGCCGCATCAAGCAACCTGAGCGCTTGTGCACGCGCTTCGTCCGTCACTTCCTCCGCCGACAGCATTCTTGCAATCTCTTCTCGCCGTTCATCCAGAGACAACGGCGAAACATCGGTCCTGGCAACGGTACCGCTGGCGGATTTCTGGATCTTCAGATGCGCAGCGCCGCGTGCCGCAACCTGCGGACTGTGCGTAACAACGACGACCTGTGCCTCTCCAGCGAGTCGGGACAACCGGTCGCCAATGGCGCTCGCGGTCGCGCCGCCGACGCCTCGGTCAATCTCGTCGAAGATCATCGTCCCCGCTGCGCCAGCCGCCGCCAGCGCCACCTTCAGCGCGAGAATGAATCGCGAGAGTTCGCCGCCCGAAGCGATCTTGATGAGCGGCCCGAAGTCCGATCCTGGGTTCGTCGCGATCTCGAAGGCCACGCGATCCGCGCCGTTCGGGCCCCATTGCGTTTCGCTCAAGGGATCGACGACCGTACGGAAGCGCGCCGCCTCTAGCTTCAATGGCGGCAGCTCCGCCGCCATGGCCTTGTCGAGCCGCGCCGCCGCTGTCGTCCGTGCCTGCGTCAGTCGCTCCGCCGCGGATACGAATGCGGCGCGTGTCGTCTCGACGTCTTTTTCAAGCCGCGCCAAATCGCGGTCGCCCTCGTCGATGGCAGCGATGCGGCGCTGCATATCCTCCAGAAGCGCCGCCAGATCGTCCGGCTGCACCCGGTGTTTTCGAGCAAGAGCGCGTAAGTCGAACAAGCGCTCCTCGGCAGCGTCGAGATGCTGCACGTCGTAAGCGAGTGCGCGTTCAGCGTCTCCGAGATGCCGCTCGGCCTCGTCCGTTTCTACGAGGGCGCGGTCGAGCGCTCCTAGCGCCTCAGACAAAGATGAGTGAAGCTCTGCGACCCGCTCAAGCCTGCGCGCAGCAGACCGCAGTTTTGCCAGCCCGCCTTTCGACCCCTGCAGGTCGCCCGACACCAGGGACATGTCCTCGGCCGCCTTCTGGCCCGCCAGCATCTTCGTGCGTTCTCCGGCCAGTTCGGCATCTTCACCGGGCTGCGGCGCAAACGCAGCGATTTCCTCGACGCTATGCTCGAGATACTCCCGATCGCGCGCGGCAGCTTCGATTTCCTCACGCTGCGAATTGAGAGCCACCACAGCTTCGCGCCAGGCCACATGGGCATGGCGGCAAGCAGAGAGACGCGGCGCAAGGCCTCCGAAAAGATCGAGAAGGTCGCGATGACCCTTCGGATCGAGAAGGCCGCGCTCGTCGTGCTGGCCATGGATTTCGACGAGGCTCGTACCGACGTCCCGAAGCAGTGCCACCGGGACCGGGTGGCCGTCCACAAAGGCGCGGCTGCCCCCGTCTGCCTTTACCGTCCGGCGCAACATGATCTCGTGATCGCACTCGATATCCTGTGCTGCCAGAAGGTCACGGACAGGATGGCGATCGTCGACTACGAACGACGCCGATACCTCCGCCCTCGTTGTGCCGCCGCGGACAAGCCCGCTGTCCGCGCGTGCACCCAAAGCGAGCCCCAGGGAGTCTAAAAGGATTGATTTCCCTGCGCCGGTCTCGCCCGTCAGCACAGTCAATCCGCGGCCCATGTCAAGATCCAGCGCCTCGATCAGCAGAACGTCCCGGATGGAGAGTGCAGTCAGCATCGCGCCCCGTCATAGGACGGTTTGCGCCGGAAAGAAACGAGAACAGAAGGAAGACGTGAAGCGCGCTTACGCGGCGTGTTCGCGAACCAGCTCGTAGGAACGGCGATACCATTTATTGCCTGGGTAATTATGCCCAAGAACGGCCGCAGTGCGCTTCGCCTCTTCGGGAATGCCCAGAAGCAAGTAGGTCTCCACAAGCCGGTGCAAAGCCTCGGGCGCATGACTTGTCGTGTCATATGTCTGCACGACATTCTCAAAGCGCTTCACTGCCGCAATATACTGGCGCCGCTCCTGATAGAAGCGACCGATCTCCATCTCCTTGCCTGCCAAATGATCGCGTGCGAGGTCGATCTTCAGGCGCGCATCGGCGGCGTAGGGCGTGTCCGGGTAGCGGCGAGTCAGCTCCGTCAGCGAAGCCAGCGCCTGCTGCGTCGTCTGCTGGTCGCGCTGAACGTCTTCGATCTGCTCATAGTGGCTGAGCGCGATCAGATAATAAGCATAAGGCGCGCTCTTATTGCCGGGATGAAGCGATAGGAAGCGCTGCGATGCCGAAATGGCGTCCTGATATTCCTGTGCCATATAATAGCTGAAGGCGCTCATCAGCTGCGCGCGGCGGGCCCAAACGGAATAAGGATGCTGGCGCTCAACTTCATCGAAAATCGCCGCTGCCGACCGATACCGGCTGGCGTCGAGTGTGTCCTTGCCGAAAGTATAAAGCGTCGCGACGTCGCGGGCGATGTAATTGCGGTCGATGACATCATTGTTGTCGCCACCGGTGGCGCAGGCACCGAGGACCAGAGGCAAGGCAATCGCGGCGGCCCGAAGGGAGGGGAATTTCTGAAATTTCATGGGTCGAGCTCCTAAACCCCCGGTGGGAGTTCGCCAACATCTGATCGACGTTACGCTGGCAAGTCGACAGCTCCCTCGCTAGGGCCGCGGCGATGTTGCGCGTGCTCACCCTTTGTTCTCTCTATCCAAATGTAACGCAGCCGAACCTGGGCAGCTTCGTCGCTCGCCAGACCGAACGGCTTGGGGCGCGGCCTGATGTCGAGTGCACGGTCATCGCGCCCGTTGCCCGCCTGCCTGTCGGGGTCGACCTTCCGGGCGCGCCGTACAGGCAAAATGGCGCTATCCCCTCGAAGGAAGAACGCGGCGGGCTCGCCGTTCACTATCCCCGATACAGCACGGTTCCGATCATCGGCTGGCGCACAAGTGGCACCGCAATGTCCGACGCTGTTCTCGATGTCGCGCAGGTTCTCCACGCAGCCAATCCGTTCGACGTGATAGACTGTCAGTATTTTTTCCCGGACAGTATCGCGGCGCATCACATCTC
>JBAUIQ010000386.1:0-2167 GCA_049683075.1 Pacificimonas sp. | reverse complement strand
TCGACTACATATTCGGATAGTTTGGTCCGCCGCCGCCCTCCGGCACGACCCAATTGATGTTCTGAGTGGGGTCCTTGATGTCACACGTCTTGCAGTGGACGCAATTCTGCGCGTTGATGACGAACTGGGGGTTGCCCTCTTCCTCGCCCACCACTTCGTAGACACCAGCCGGGCAATAACGCTGCGCAGGCTCGTCGTAGAGCGGCAGGTTGTGCTCGATGGGCACCGACTTGTCCTTCAGCACCAAATGCGGCGGCTGCTCTTCCTCATGGTTCGTGTTCGACAGGAACACCGAGGACAGCCGGTCGAAGGTCAGGACGCCATCCGGCTTTGGATAGTCCGGCTTCGGATAATGTTCAGCGCGGCCAAGCTGTTCGTGGTCCGGCTTGTGACCGAGCGTGAACGGCATCTTGAGCCCAAGGTGCTCCAGCCACATCGTCAAGCCTGACAGCGCCGTGCCCGCTACTTCGCCGAATTTCTTCACGAGTGGCACGGTATTGCGAACGACGCGCAGCTCTTCCTTTACCCAGCTGACCTCATAAGCAGCCTCGTAGGCCGTCAGTTCGTCATGCTGGCGACCTGCAATGACAGCCTCGTAGGCCGCCTCCGCCGCCATCATGCCGGTCTTCATGGCTGTATGGCTGCCCTTGATACGCGGGACGTTCAGGAAGCCCGCCGCGCAACCGACCAGAGCGCCACCCGGGAAGGCAAGTTTCGGCACCGCCTGATAACCGCCGTCGTTGATGGCGCGCGCGCCGTAGGAGATGCGCTTACCGCCCTCCAGCAGCTTCGCGACCTCGGGGTGCGTCTTGAACTTCTGCAATTCGTGAAACGGCGAGATGTGCGGGTTCTTATAGTCCAGCCACGTCACGAACCCGAGCGCGATCTGTCCGTCTGCCTGGTGATAGATAAAGCTGCCGCCATTGGCGCCGTCGAGCGGCCAGCCCTGCGAGTGAACGACCCGGCCCGGCTGGTGCTTTTCGGGCTCGATGTCCCAAAGTTCCTTGATGCCGATGCCGTAGACCTGAGGCTCGCAATCGGCGTCGAGCTGGAAGATGTGCTTCAACTCTTTCGACAAATGCCCACGCACGCCCTCGGCAAACAGGGTGTATTTCGCGTGCAGCTCCATGCCCGGCTCGTAATTCGGCCCGCGCGTCCCGTCCCTCATGATGCCGGTATCGCCGGTCGCGACGCCGCGCACCGCACCGTCGTCAGTAAATAGGATTTCGGCCCCCGCGAAGCCGGGGAAGATCTCGACCTCGAGCGCTTCGGCCTTCTCGCCAAGCCAGCGCGAGAAGTTCGCGAGGGAGAGCGTGTAACAGCCCTCGTTGTTCATGAAAGGCGGCAGCAGTGCGTGCGGAAACTCGATCTTCTTCGTCGCCGTCAGCATCCAGTGATGGTTCTCGACCACCGGCACGGTCAGCGGATGACCGTCCTCCTCGCGCCATTCCGGAAGCAGCTCGTCGAGTGCGCGCGGATCGACGACGGCGCCGGACAGGATATGCGCGCCGACTTCGGAACCCTTCTCAAGAACGCAGACGCTGATCTCCGTGCCGTTCGCCGCCGCCTGCTGTTTCAGGCGGATTGCCGCCGACAGGCCGGCCGGGCCGCCGCCAACGATGACAACGTCATATTCCATTGATTCGCGTTCGGGTTCGCTCACGCTTCGATCCTCTGGCTTCGCAATTTCCCTGCTCATCTAGGGTGATCGCCCAAATTTTGCCAGACGCTCCCCTGTCGCACATAAGAGCGCGATGCCCGCCGCCAAATCACCGACGAGCCCACAGGACGCAGCCGCTGCCCTCCGGTGGCTACAGGACGCCGGCGCGGACATATTGCTGGCGGACGAGCCGACGAACTGGCTGACGGCGAAAGCCGTTTCGTTCAACGCGCCACGAACCGCGAATGTCGCAGCCCCGGAGAGCCGCCAGTCGTCGGCACCACCTGCCGTGACGCCACCGCCCCTTGCCGGTCCCATCAGCTTGACCGCAACGACGCTGACCGCGCTCGCCGAAGAGGCTGCGGCCCAACCCTATGCCGTCCGCCGCGCCCGTCCGAACGCCGGTTTCGTCTTCGCCGACGGCAATCCCGAGGCAGACCTGATGATCGTCGGCGAAGCGCCGGGGCAGCAGGAGGAGCAGGAGGGCCGGCCCTTCGTCGGCCCAGC